>QKAI01000190.1 GCA_003246505.1 Spirochaetaceae bacterium
TTTTCAATATGTTCCGGTGTGAAGTTCATGCTCCCTGTTTCGGTGTGTTTTCCGGGTCAGTTTAATTGATTTTTTTTGATTTAAATTATTTTTACATAAACAAATAAAATTTTTCTTTCCTGAATAAAATCCCAAAACGTAAAAAAGGGACAGGCCCCCCCCTTTTCACCCCTGTCCCGTATGGGAAGGGGGCGGGGAAAAATTGAGGCCGAATTAGATAATTCTAGGTGACAAACCTTTACTTTTCCCCCCATTTTCCCTTATGATAGGCAGATACAGAACAAGACCAAAGGAGTTAACGCTATGCAGTATACTCATGAAGTAGAACATATGATGTGCGTTAAAAAGGGATGCGATCACGGTCCCTCTCCCATTCCCGAAGAAGGGAAATGGGTTCAGGCAAGGGAAATCAAGGATATTTCCGGTTTCACCCACGGTGTCGGTTGGTGCGCTCCCCAGCAGGGTGCCTGTAAGCTGACCCTGAACGTCAAGGAAGGCGTCATACAGGAAGCCCTGATCGAAACTCTCGGCTGCACCGGCATGACCCACTCCGCCGCCATGGCCAGCGAAGCCATCATCGGCAAAACCATTCTGGAAGCCATGAACACGGACCTGGTATGCGACGCCATCAATACGGCCATGAGAGAGCTGTTCCTGCAGATCGTTTACGGACGCTCCCAGTCCGCCTTCAGCGAAGACGGACTCCCCATCGGCGCCGGCCTGGAAGACCTGGGCAAGGGACTCCGTTCTGTAACGGGTACCATGTTCGCCACCCTGGACAAGGGACCCCGGTACATGGAGATGGCCGAAGGCTATATCACCAAGCTCGCTCTGGACAAGAACGACGAAATCATCGGCTACTCCTTCGTCAACTTCGGGCGCATGATGGATTTCATCAAGAAGGGCGTTTCCGCCGATGAAGCCCTGAAGAAGGCCAGCGGCACCTACGGCCGTTTCGCCGATGCGGTCAAGACCATCGACCCGAGGGAGGAATAATCCATGGCATTGTTTGAAAGCTACAACAGACGTATTAAACAGATAGATGCCCTCTGCGCCAAGTACGGCATCAAGAATATCGAAGAGGCCCAGGACATCTGCAAGGCCAAGGGTCTGGACATCTACACCCTGGTCAAGGAAATCCAGCCCATAGCCTTCGAGAACGCCTCCTGGGCCTATATCCTGGGTGCGGCCTGCGCCATCAAGAAGGGCGAGACCAAGGCTGCCGACGTGGCCAAAACCCTGGGCGAAGGCCTCCAGGCTTTCTGTATCCCCGGTTCCGTTGCGGACGACAGAAAGGTCGGTCTGGGACACGGCAACCTGGCTTCCATGCTCCTCCTGGACGAGACCAAGTGCTTCGCCTTCCTGGCCGGCCACGAATCCTTCGCCGCCGCCGAGGGCGCCATCGGTCTGGCACGCTCCGCCAACAAGGCCCGGAAGGAGCCCCTGCGGGTTATCCTGAACGGTCTGGGCAAGGACGCGGCCTACCTGATCTCCCGGATCAACGGCTTCACCCACGTGCTGACCAAGTTTGACTACGCCACCGGTGAAGTCAAAATCGTCAAGGAAACCGCTTTCTCCGACGGAGAAAGGGCCAAGGTCCGCTGCTACGGCGCCGACGACGTCCGCGAGGGCGTGGCCATCATGCACCTGGAGAAGGTCGACGTTTCCATCACCGGAAACTCCACCAACCCCACCCGGTTCCAGCACCCCGTTGCGGGCACCTACAAGAAAGAGTGCATCGAGCAGGGCAAGAAGTACTTCTCCGTCGCTTCCGGCGGCGGTACGGGCCGTACCCTGCATCCGGACAACATGGCCGCCGGTCCCGCCTCCTACGGCATGACCGACACCATGGGAAGAATGCACTCCGACGCCCAGTTCGCCGGATCCTCCTCCGTTCCCGCCCACGTGGAAATGATGGGCCTCATCGGTATGGGTAACAACCCCATGGTCGGCGCTTCCGTAGCTGTTGCCGTGGCCGTTGAAATGGCGATGAAATAGGACCAGGAACCATTACTGGTGATAAGCCGCTCCTTCGGGGGCGGTTTTTTTATTCCCCTCCGGAGACCCTGCGGAACTCCTCCTCTATTTCCAGAAACACATCCACTATCAGGGGATCAAACTGCTTTCCCCTCTCCGCGATGATGATCTCCCGTGCCTCATCGTGGGACATGGCCCTTTTGTAGGGCCTTTCGCTTATCAGGGCATCATAGACGTCCACCAGGGCGACGATCCGGGCGGAGAGGGGGATGTCCCGGCCCGCCAGCCCGTCCGGATATCCGGTCCCGTCCCACCGCTCATGATGATGGCCGGCTATCTCCTTTCCCAGGACGTAGAGGGACCGGCCGTTGATATTCTTTTCTATCTCCCCTATGACGGCGGCGCCGAAGAGGGGATGGTTCTTCATAATCCCGAATTCCTCCGGGGTAAGGGGGCCATCCTTGAGCAGGATGGCATCGTGGATACCCACCTTGCCTATGTCGTGGAGGATGGAGGAGAGGGCGATGTCCTCCCTGTAGTCCCGGGTGATATAACCCCGGTACTCCTCCCGGAGGGCGAGACGGCCGGTGAGAAGCTTCGTATAGCTGAAGATCCGGCGGAGATGGTCCCCCGTGTCCCGGTCCCGGTATTCGGCCAGCTTCGCCAGGCCCATGATCGTCGCTCTGCGGGTTTCCTCGGACTGGGAGAGCATCTGAATGAAGCCGTTCATGAAAATATTGTTGGAAATGACAATGATGACGTTGAGAATGATGAAATTGACTCCCCGGATCAGCCATACGTCGGACCCCATGACCCTTAACCCGTGATCGGGGAGGATGCCCGATCTCAAGAGGAAATAGAGAATGATCTGGGTCATGACATTAATGGCAAGGGAGATAAGGGACGCCCTCTGTCCCAGGGTCAGCCCCGCTATGAGGGAGAAGGCGAAGAGCCAGAGATTCCCCGCCCCCGTTGGGCCCAGAAGGAGCAGGAGGGCGATCCCCAGATGATAGATCAGGGCCGATCCTATGATCGCTCTGACCGTATAGGGGACCCGTTTGAGAAAGGCAAGCGCCGCGATGATGACATAGGTCGCCGTATCCAGAACAGCCACATAGTACAAATGGTCCTTCAGGGAGAGCAGGATGCTGGGGATGTAGGCGATAAATCCGAAAACCGCCAGAAAGAGGAAGATGGAATCGGATATTCTCTTCCTCCAGAACTGGATTTTATGCTCCAGATACTGTCCGGCTTCCCTCTCCTCTCTCATATGGCGAATCCATTTCAAAATAATTACTCCAGAGCTTTTGGAGAAATTTTAGTCCATGGAGGGGGGAAATTCAAATTTCCCCCCCGGTCAAGACCGCCACATCCTGAGAATCCCTATCCTGGCGCCCCGGGGATCGTCGCAGTGCTCCCCTTCGCCGCAGGAGAATTCCTCCAGGAGGGGGCATGGCAGGGAGGGGCATTCCCCGCAATGGGTAAGGCCCTTTTTCCGGCTGCAGGCGGCCACCGGGCATTGTCCCCAGAAGGGTTCGCCCTTCCCTGCGAGACATCCGGAGCAGTCCTGGCTCTTCCTGAAATCGCAGAGGGAACAGAGGAGGCCGCAGCCCGATCGGGGAGTGAGGATCTCCTCCAGGGGCAGGGAGAGGGACTCCCGGTTGATCCAGAGGGATATCCTCTCCGTCCGAAAGCGGAAGAGGGTGAATTCGGGCCCCTCCGGCCCTCCGGGAAAGTGTTCCCCGAACCAGTCCAGCCAGTGGGCTTTCTTCACTTCCCCGTCGGTCACCTCCACCGTGCGCCCGATAAGGGTTATGTTGGATTCCCCGTGGGAAAAGCAGAGACTGGACCGGGGATCCCTTTCCAGCCTCCCGTGGAGTTTCCCTCCCCGGTCGGAGGAGAAGAATAGTTCCGCTATCGTCCGGGGATAGATCAGGGAGCGCTGGGATACGTGGGGATACCCTCCTTCGTCCATGGCGCCCACAAAGGCCTCCGTGCTGCGGCTGATGATTTCGTTTGCCCTGGCGATCATACCTGGTCCGTTCATAATAATCCTCCCGTAATGAGTTTTGTTACGATTATGGGGGATATAACAGGACAGGTGTCTGTCATGTTCCTCAGGGAAAATAGTGTTTTTCCATTCTCCGTGCCGTTTCTCCCAGGTCCCTTCTCAGATCCTCCGGTTCCAGCACTTCCACCCCGTCTCCGAATCCCAGGAGCCACCGGCGCAGATAGGCGTAATTGCTAAAGCCCCGCTCAAAGAGGAGCCCCTCCTCCGATTCGGTAAAGGATCGGGGGCCGTACTCTTCCACCAGCAGGGACACCATCTCCGGGGAGAACAGGGCGCGCAGGCGAATTTTTTCAGGGAATTGGTAATCCCCCTCCACCGGTTCCGGGGGAGGGGCGGGAGTGTCGCCGGGCAGGACGGCGGGATCCCAGAGCCTTTGGAGTTTGTACAGGCGGAACTCCTCCCTTTCCCGGCAGTATCCCCTCACATACCAGGCG
>QKAI01000300.1 GCA_003246505.1 Spirochaetaceae bacterium
TTCCACCGGATCCTGACCTTCCATAGGGGCCATGCCCATGCTGGTGGTCTGGACGATAATGTCGGCGTACTCCCCCATCAGATGACGGGATTCCCCGGACAGGACCGCCGCCCGGGCTCCGAATTCCCCGGCCAGAGGCCGGGCCTTTTCCACCGTCCGGTTAAGGACGAGAACCTCCGCGCCGCTGGATACCAGGGCGTAAAGAACGCCCCGTGAGGCGCCGCCCGCCCCGATGAGGGTGCATTTCTTTCCGGACAGGGGCCTCTCATTCTTCCGGTCAATGCCCAGACGGTCCAGCAGGGGATAGAGGAAGCCCGGGGCGTCGCTGTTGTGCCCCCGAATGCGGCCGTCCCTTTTATAATAGGTATTGCAGGCGCCTATGCTCTCCACGGCGGAGGATCGTTCCTCCAGGAAAGGGAGGATCTTCTCTTTGAAGGGAATGGTCACCGAAAGGCCCCGGAAGTCCAGGAGCCGATCCAGCTCGTCAAAATCCTCCAGATCGTCCAGAAGAAAGGGCACGTAGACGCCGGGAAGGCCTGAGTCCTCCAGCCAGCGGTTGTGAAGCTCCGGCGACCGGGATTGGATGACCGGGTTCCCGATGATCCCGTAGAGGGGCCAGTCCGCCCGCTGTTCCCGGAAGCGGTACCGTTCAAGGAGGGTGTCCGGATCGATCTGCCCCGAGGCGGCGCTCAGACCTCCCGCGGGGGAGGTAAAGGTCAGGAAGGAGCCGATTCTCTCTGCCAGAACCCGGGAGAAGAATCCCCTCTCCCCCATGGCCAGGAGAATCTTTTCCCTGTCCCCCAGCTCCCGGGCCGCCTTGAGAAAGGGAATCAAGTCCCGGGAGTGGTTCAGGGTCACCGCCGCCTTGGAGAGTTCCCCCCGGGCGGCGTTTCTTCTGACCCGTTCGGCCAGATCGGCGGGGATCCCCATAAAGTCGTGGAAGGAGCGGATGATGCGTACCCCGGACCGGCGGGCGGCCTCCTCCGCCTCCGCTCCCGCCTCTCCCAGATCGTCCTCCAGATCCACATAGGAGAACCCCCGGGGAATCAGGCCGGTAAGGATTTTAAGTCTCTCCCCCTCATCCGCTCCGTAGTAACCCCCGTCGGCGGTGCGCCTGAGGGTGAGGATGAGGGGAACGGGAGAGGCGGCAGCGAACGCCCCCGCCCCATCAAAGGAGTCCAGGCAGTCCAGGCGCAGTTCCGCCAGGTCTATCCGGTCCCCGTGGGATACGAGAACCCTCCGGTTCTCCTCAAATGTTGAGGCGGTCAGGCAGAGGCAGAGGCGGGACATGCTAGCTCCTCTCCAGCAGGGGCGCTATGAGCCCCTTCACTTCGTGGAAAATATCTTCTATGGGGCGTACGGTTCCGTCAAGCCCTTCGCAGCGGACGATCCGGTACCCCTCCCTTTCGCTCAGGGAGAGAAAATACTCCCTTACCGCGGAGAGGTAATCCCGGTCCTGCTCATGGATGTCGTGGGTCAGATCCGTATAGGCACGTTTCTGCTTTTTCGCCACGTGGAGGGCGGAATTTTCCACGCTCAGATCAAAAATAAGGCTCAGGTCAGGCCGGGGGATGTGGTTTATCTGAAATTCCAGCTCCTCCAACCAGTTGACAAAGGCGTCCCGTTCTTCCCGGGGCATCCGA
Source organism: Spirochaetaceae bacterium (assembly GCA_003246505.1). GTDB lineage: Bacteria > Spirochaetota > Spirochaetia > DSM-2461 > DSM-2461 > SZUA-368. The sequence goes on from QKAI01000300.1 coordinate 1,644, forward strand.
GCGGCCTGATGGCCGATGTTGGAGGGAACATAGCGGTCGCAAAGGATAATGTCCCCTTTCAGGTCATGTTTTTCGAAGTAATCCCTCCGGTCCATGGCATAGAGGAGGGCGGCCAGTTTGGGATGGACCTGTTCCAGGGTGCCGTACTCCCCGTTGAGGTACTGCCCGGCAAGGGAACCGAAGAAGGAGGAGTACTGGGGAAAGGAGACATAGTCCACCCGTTTGCCCCGGCTTTCCAGATACTCCCGAATAAGGTTTGTCTGAGTTCCCTTTCCCGATCCGTCGATTCCGTCAATGGCTATGAGCATGCACCCTCCAGGCTTAGGATCATACCCCCATAGGGGGTACCCGTCAATAGAGGAAGACTAAAGCTCCATCCCGTAGACGACGGCGTTCACATAACGCCGGGTGGACTGGGGAATGTCCCCGGTAAGCATGGACCGGTATCCGCAGTTATACGCGGTGACCGCCAGTTTGATATCCCCCCCGGTAAGCCGGTTGAGATGGGCCAGATAGGCCAGGCCGGTCTGGATGTTGTCCTCCGGATCGTAGGGATCGAAATCGGAGGGAACCCCCTCGAAATAGCGCCTTCCGAAATAGTCGATGAAATTGGAATTCAGAGCCAGTATCCCGATGTCAAAGGAACCGTCGAAATTGGCATGGACGCTGCGGGTGTACTCACCGTGATTGCTCTCCACCTCGGAGAGGCGCACGACCACATCCAGGGGCAGGTCGTAACGGCGGGAATACTTCTCTAAAAGCAAACCGATCTCTTCGGGCACGTCCCCGGGGAGGGAGTACTCCCCATCGGTCCCATCCTCTTCGGGAATATCCCATCCCGCGGAAACCGTGGTTTCCTGAATACTGTTATCTTTCTCAGAAAGGGTTGTTGCTGCTGCTGTCCCGTCCACCCGATTCACCCCTGTGAGGAGAAAGGGCAGGATGGAGATCATGGCAAAAAACTTCACAATCTTCTCCTGTTTAGCCGTAAAAGTCGAAGGGCAAACTATCACGGGGAGCGGAAAAGTGTCAAGAAATGTCGTAGCTGATTTGAAGATTTCATGAACAGAATTAGCAGGGGGACAAAAAAAAGCTCCCGGAGGGAGCCATTTTATACTTTTTTATCTCTGTCGAGACTTTTTTACTTCACTTTTCCTGATCATTTACTTAAATATGAATCTATTTTATCATAAATGAAAATGTTTGACAAGATTTTTCTTCACATAAAAATCATATTTATTCATTTTTTTGACACAGTAAAAGAAACCCTTATCCTATTTTTCCCTGGAACGGTTCCTTTTACAATTCTTTTACAACCCTTTACATCTCTCTGACAACCCCTTCCCCGGAGGGGGATACACTGGTATCAGATCAAGAAGAGAGGTGATACTATGAAGAAGATTATAGTCCTGTTACTGACCTTTACCCTGGCGGCGGTGCTGGGCGCCCAAAGCGGTCCCGACCACTACGGGGAGGATCCGGTGATCCAGATCGCCCTACTCCTGGATACGTCCAACAGCATGGACGGGCTCATCAACCAGGCCAAGGGCCAGCTCTGGAAAATTGTGTCCCACACGTCCCGGGAGAGCCGGAACGGCCGGAGGGCCCGCCTGGAAGTGGCCCTGTATGAATACGGCAACGACGGGCTTTCCGTCCTGAACGGCTATGTCCGTCAGATCGTTCCCTTCACCACCGACCTGGACTACCTGTCCCAGGTCCTGTTCCAGCTCTCCACCAACGGGGGCAGCGAATTCTGCGGGAAGGTCATTCAGTCCGCCCTCAGGGAGCTGGACTGGGATATGAGGCCGGAGACGCTGCGCCTCATGTTCATCGCCGGTAACGAACCCTTTGACCAGGGCCCGGTAAGCTACGTCCGGTCCGTTCAGCGGGCGGCCGGCCAGGATATCCGGGTGAATACCATATTCTGCGGGGATTACGAGGAAGGGCGCTATACCGAGTGGGAACAGGGGGCGCTTCTGGGGGGGGGAACCTATATGAACATCAACAGCGATTACCGGCACAGCTACATCCGCGCCCCCCAGGACGACCGGATTGAGGAACTGAACCGCCGCCTGAACGAAACCTACCTGGGCTACGGGGCGGAGGGCCGGGAGAGGGAGGCCCTGCAGGAAGAGCAGGACGCCAACGCCTCATCCCTGGGAAGGGGAAGCCTCCTGGACCGGGCCAAGGTGAAATCATCCTCCAGCTACAGCAACTCCGACTGGGACCTGGTGGACGCCTATGAGGCGGGAACCCCCGTTCTGGAAGCGGTACCCGAAGCGGCCATGCCCGCGGAGATGACCGGCATGACCACGGAGGAGAAGAGGGAGTACATAGAGGCCAGGAGTGAGGAGAGAAGAGTTATCCAGGATGAGATCTCCCGGCTGAGCGATGAGCGGGATGCCTACATCGCCGGACAGGCCGCCGAAGAGGATGAGTCCACCCTGGACCGGGCCATCATCAAGGCCATCGAGGAGGCGGCCCGGGCCAAGGGCTTTGCCGGGGCCCTTGAATAAGAGGAGGAAATGGCTAAAATGAAAGGCATGACAGGCAGACAGGGGCAGATCCTATTACTAGCGTTTTTTCCGCTTCTTTTCATACCCGCCTTCATTTTAGCTTACTTTGCCTTCGGGGCGGCGAATCAGGATGAAGTCATACGCCGGCGCCGCCTGGAGGACAGCCTTTTTCTGGAACTGGACCAGACCAACGCCCGGATCGGGGATTATCTGGAGGAACTTCAGGAGGGACTTTTCGGCAGTCTGCCCCCGGGGGATGTGGCCGATCCGGAAGAGTGGGCCCGGGAATGGGCCGCCGTCCAGCCCCTGGGGGGTACCCTCT
>QKAI01000544.1 GCA_003246505.1 Spirochaetaceae bacterium
TGGATTCGCTGAGCCATCAGAACGGCCATGCCTATTATGAGGGGGCTGCCAAGATCGCCGCGGCGGGTCTCTTCACGAAGGAGGGGTACCTGGACGGGGGGGAGATTATCATCAACCAGGGCAAGGGGCTCATTGAGGTGGAGCTGACCGATTACAGGGGAAACCGCACTCTCCGCTCCTACTCCCTGAACAGGAGATAGGCCCGTGAAAACCTACTCGTCCCTTCCCGGATCGGGGGAAAGCTCCCGAACCATTCCCTGTCCCCTGTGCGGGGGGGAGGAGTTCCGTCCCCGGTGGGACTGCGGAGATTTCCGCTTCGTCCGCTGCGGGAGCTGCGGCGTTATCTACCAGAATCCCCAGATTATACCCGATCACGCCCACTCCCGTTACGGCGAAGAGTACTGCGCCTACGAGAGGGATAACGAGGCATCCTTTCTGAATCTGATGAAGCTGGGCCTGGGGGACGCCCGGTTTTACGACTGGGAGGAGGATTACAGGGCCCGGGGGCCGGTTCTGGATATCGGATGCGCCACAGGGGCCCTGATCGGCTGGCTCTCAGGGAGGGGCTGGCGGGCGGAGGGCCTGGAGATCTGCGCCCCCTCCGCCGCTGTGGCCCGCTCCCGGGGATGTCCTGTTTACGAAGTACCCCTGGAGGAGGCCGGACTGGAGGATGGCCGTTACTCCCTCATCCACGCCTCCCATGTCATTGAACACGTTAACGATCCGGCCTCCCTGGTCTCCCAGGTGCACCGGCTGCTCATGCCCGGGGGGCGCTTCATTTGCGTGACCCCCAATACGGCCTCCCTGCAGGCACTCCTCAAAGGGGGCGAGTGGCGGTCGGCCATTGCGGACCATCTGGTCCTCTTCTCCGCGGGAAGGCTCAAGGCTCTCCTCCGGGACCGGGGCTTCTCCCTGCTCGCCTGGAAAACCTGGGGGGGGGCTCCGGCGGGGACCCTTCCCCTCTCCCTTAAGCGGATGGCGGACAGGGCGGCCAAGAGGGGAGGCTGGGGGGATGTGGTCCTCGTAATGGCGGAAAAGGGGCTCCGGAACTGATCTTTTTTACATTCCCGGTGTAACCTTAGGGGGGCCCGCTGGTTTTAATATCCCCTTGACAATCCAAGGTGTAAACTCTAGGATGATTTTTAATGAATATGAGAGATTCTTTGGATTCTGAGGGGTATCGCAATATATGATAGTAGAACGGCTCAGGACTCTAACCCTTGAAAAGCTGCAGGAAGTGGCACGGCGAGGGAATGTCTCTTTTTACCCTGACACGGAAAGGGAAGAGCTGATAGAACTGATTCTCGAGGCGATGGAAGAGGATCAGGAAGAGAAGGATTCCACTCATAACATGGCTATGAAGATGGAAGCCCAGAAATTCAATGCCAAGCTTATGGAAGAACTCAGCATCGACTACGATGAGGACCTGACCCTCCCTGAGCGCTACAACGAAACCAAAATGATGTTCATGCCCCGGGATCCCTCCTGGGGGTTTCTCTACTGGGACGTGGATGAGAAGGTGCGGGAGTCTATCGAGAAGAAGAGCGATTTCGAAAGCATCTACATCCGGGTTTACCAGCTAGATTCCGCAGGGAGCGACATCTCCAGCGCGGAGGAGTACTTTGACATCCCCATTCAGTTCGGCGACCGCCGGCGCTATATCAATCTTCCCGAATCCGATACCTGGTACCGGGCGGAGCTGCGGGTTCTGGTGGGGGAGAGGGAGTCGGTTATCACCCGTTCCAACAGCATCAAGACCTCCCGGGAAGAGGTCGTTTCCGGAATTAACCTGGAGGATAACAGCCGGCTGCTCATAGAGCTCTCCGGATCCTCCACCGATTTCGGGAGCTTTCCCGGAAAGGAAGCGGTTAAGCATATTCCCCACCGCATTTTTCCCTTTGCCGCCGAAGAGGAGCTGTCATAATGAGATCTAAGGCCATCAACGGTAAAGCCGGTATTTCGCTTGTCCTCCACGCCCACCTGCCCTTTGTGCGCCACCCGGAATACGATTGGTTCCTGGAGGAGAACTGGTTCTTCGAAGCCATTTCCGAAACTTATCTGCCCCTATTGCGAATCTTCAGGAATCTGGAAAAGGACAGGGTCCCCTTCCGCATCACCCTGAGCGTTTCCCCCACCCTGGGGAGCATGCTCCAGGACGAATTCCTCTCCCAGCGCTATACGGACCGGCTGGAAAAGCTGATTCAGCTGGCGGAGGAGGAGAAGAAGAGAACCGCCTTAGTCTACGACGAATACCGTCTGGCGGAAATGTACCATACCATGTACTCCCAGTGTTACGAGGAGTATGTCAACCTCTACGGGAGGGATCTCCTGGCACCGTTCCGGGAGTACCAGCAGAAGGGATATCTGGAACTGATCACCACGGCGGCCACCCACGCCTTTCTTCCCCACTACCAGGAATACCCCCAGAATATGAGGGCCCAGATAGATACGGCCCTGGAGTTCCATAAATCGGTTTTCTCCGAGGCCCCCTCCGGATTCTGGCTACCCGAATGCGGCTACTACCCGGGCATGGAGAAGTACCTGGAATCGGCGGGGATCAAGTATTTCGTCTCCTCCGCCCACGGAGTCCTCTACGCCGACAAGCCTCCCAAATACGGACTTTACGCCCCCATCGAGTGCGGGAACGGCATTGCCGCCTTCGGTCGGGACCGGGCCTCCTCCCAATCCATCTGGTCCGCTGAGGAGGGATTCCCGGGCAACCCCGTATACAGGGATTTCTACCGGGACATCGGCTTCGACCTGCCCCTGGATTACATCGGACGCTTCGTGGGGGACGGCTCCTTCGCCGTCAACACGGGCTTCAAGTACTTCGCCATCACCGGAAAGAAGAGCCTGGAGAACAAGCACCTCTACTACCCCGATCTGGCTGAGGAGCAGGTGAAAAAGGATGCCGCCGTCTTCGTGGAGAACAGGCTGCGCCAGGCGGAGACCCTGGAAGGGCTCATGGACCGTCAGCCCATCATCCTGGCCCCCTTCGACGTGGAGCTTTTCGGGCACTGGTGGTTCGAGGGCCCCCGGTTCCTGGAGGAGATCATCCGGGGCATCCACGAGACCGGGGGTGAGCTTGAGCTGATCACTCCCTCGGACTATCTCAACTCCTATCCGGTCAACCAGAAGGCGACCCCCGCCTACTCCAGCTGGGGAGAGCAGGGATACGGCCAGGTGTGGCTGGACGGAAGCAACGACTGGATCTACCGGCATACCCACAAACTCATCGAACGGATGAGCGAACTTGTAGAGCGTTACCCCAACGAGACGGGTCTCAAGAAGAGGACCCTGGACCAGGCGGCGCGGGAAGTGCTCATGGCCCAGGCTTCGGACTGGCCCTTCATCATGAAGACGGGCACCACAGTTCCCTATGCCATCAAGCGGGTGAAGAATCATATCAACAACTTCAATTACATCTACGACACCCTCTGCTGCAATTGCGTCAAGACCGAGTGGCTCACCAGCCTGGAGAAGAGAGATAACATTTTCCCCGATCTGGATTACCGCCTGTTCAAAAAGGGATAATCCCTGCCGGGCACATGTTTTCCTTCCCAGCTACACAAACTTCATGAGAATTGAATGAAAAAATCCCTATCCCATGGGGATAAAAATAATTATTCATTGTATTTTATTTGGGGTGAGGGTATAATTTTCCCATAGAATTATACTGGTATGAGGAGACCCCATGAGCTTTTCTCAATTTCCCTGGGAGAATCGGGTGTTCCGGATTGACCGTGAATGCTACCTGCTTTTTCTGGGAATCGATGAACTTGACGACAAACCCTTTATCCGCATCGGGAACAGTTCCTGGCTTGATGAGCGGGTTCTGGATGTTATATCCCACACCGTCATAACCGAATCCTTTACGGGGAATCCCTTCGGCGAAGTGGGATTGACCCATCACTATCGTGGCCGCTATCTCGGGGAACCGCGCATCGTGGAGGTCATAAAGAGTTTCTTCGACCGCTTCCATGTCTCCGATCCGGACGTTATTTCCTACAGCGAGCAGGAAGAGCGGGAAGGGCGGGACCATGTCTACTTCTACAATACGGGCAATATTTCCGTCAGTTTCGGAGGGCAGCGTATCTTCGACCTCTACGCCCGGGAGAAGGCGGACCGCCATTATAATTACTACTGTTCCGAGATCCTCACCACCTTCCGGAAGAACCCTCTCAAATGGGACGGGGGCAGCATCCGGGGAAAGGGTCTGTTCCGGGTGGGGGAGAGCCTCTTCTTTTTCGATAGCGGCCGTCTCCTGGGCCTAAAGTGGGACAGGAACTACTTCAAAACCCTGGCCCGGGCCGGTTGGGATCCGGATAAGCTGGAAGGGATTCTGGTGAATCTCAAGCCGGAGGAGATGGAGGGGGACAAATCGGCGGGGGTGATGAATTTCATCAAGCGGGGAATTGCCGCGAAAAACCCCATGACCTTTTTCTCCCGGGACGGCAGCTTCTCCGGGAAAATCGAACC
>QKAI01000124.1 GCA_003246505.1 Spirochaetaceae bacterium
GTCAGGTCATTCAGTTCCTCAAAGTTATGGCGGCTCTTCATATAAAGGATCAGGCTGACGAAATTGGGAATTTCCGGTTCCCCGCTTTTCATCAGCGGTACTTCCTGTATAGCCCGGGCGTCCTCTTTGAATTCCTCGTAAAGCAGGCAGAAGCCGTCCAGGAGCACATCCTTATCCAGTTTCTGTAAAGAAGTCCTCAGATTCTCATTCCGTTCGTTCATGTTCACTCTCCCTCATCGCCAGGGCGATCAATTCCCCGATATCTCCCGGAAAGGCTCCTTCCCGGTTTATTCTTCCTCCAGTGACCAATTCCTCACCGGGGTTCAGGCCCAGGCCGATGCAGTCGAAAAAGCGGCAGTTCTCCCGCTCCATCCCCTCCCGGTCCATCCGGATAAAGCGGCAGCCGATAAAGAGGCAATCCCGGAGCAGGCAGTCCGAAAAGATACGCCCCGTAAAACGGCAGCCGATAAAAAGGCAGTCCCGGAACTCGCACTTTATTATACCCGTCACCCCCGACTCGTGAACCGCCGTAAACAGGGAGGATACCGCCGTCAGCCGATCAAACCGGCCATGGCTTATCTCCGGTTCAGCCAGGGTCTGCCGCTTGAGAGTGCAGCCGCATACCTCCAGGCGGGGAGCGGAACAGCCCCGGAAAAGGCCGCCGGTAAGGGCAGTACGCTCCCAGCGGGTCTCCCTCAGCTGACAGCTGACCAGGCGGGGCTCCTCCAGAACGCACCGGACAAAGGCGGATCCCTCCAGGCTGCACTGGGTGAATTCCCCGTTGACCAAACGGCACCCCTCCCAGAGGGTCCGGTTCAGGACAGCCCGTTCTGCGCTCAGCCGGGTAAAGCTTTTCTCCCCTATCTCCAGACGGGAAAAATCCCCCTCCCTCAGCTGCCAGTTCTCCAAAAGGGTTTCCCCCTCCAGGCTGGCCCGGATCATGGGCAGATTTCCCGGTCCCCGGAAGATCACTCCCCCTCCCCGGTGAGGATGCGCACGGTCTGTCCCGTCTCCTCCTTATAGTACTCCCCGGTCTTCTCCTGGGCGGTCACCACCCCCAGGGCTTCCTCCAGTTCCTTTGTCAGTTCCAGGCAGGACGTACCGTCCACCCCCTGGACGTGGATCTGAACCTTCCCGTCCCGCTCTATGGTAATTTCCATCTCCTGTTTTTTCGCCATTCCGGTCTCCTTACACCATCTCCAGTTTCCGGGCGCTCTCCTCCTCGTCGGAGAAGCTTATTTCGCTGGCCTTCCGCGCCCTCAGATCAGCCCAGTTGCGTATGTGCTTTATCTCTTCACTCATGGTCTGTGAGAGGGGTATCATGGTTCCCACGGACTCATTCAGAATCTCCTGGGTGATGTCTGATCCCCGGTCGAAGGCGTCGTAAAGAGCGCTTATGACCACTTCCTCTATCTCCGATCCTGAATAACCCCGGCACAGGCGGGCCAGCTCGTCCAGATCGTAATCGGCGGGATTCCGTTTCCTTTTCTTCAGGTGAATACGGAATATCTCCTTTCTTTCCTCCCGGTTGGGCAGGTCGATGAAGAAGATCTCGTCAAAACGGCCTTTACGGAGCAGTTCCGGAGGGAGCTGGGAGATGTTGTTGCTGGTAGCCACCACGAAGACCGGGCTGGTTTTCTCCTGCAGCCAGGTCAGGAAGGTGCCGAACACCCGGGCCGATGTGCCCCCGTCGGTCATGCCCGAGGACCCCATGCCGGAGAAACCCTTCTCCAGCTCGTCCAGCCAGAGGATGGAGGGGGCGATCGATTCGGCGGTCTGGATGGCCTTGCGAACGTTCTCCTCGCTGGATCCCACCAGGCTGGAGAAGACCTTGCCCACGTCCAGCCGCAAGAGGGGAAGCTGCCATAGGGAGCTGACCGCCTTGGCGGTGAGGGATTTTCCGCAGCCCGGGATGCCTATCATGAGGATGCCCTTCGGTTCGGGCAGGCCGAATTCCCGTGCCTCCCGGGTAAAAGCCTGGGCCCGCTTGTTCAGCCACTGCTTCAGATTCTCCAGCCCCCCTATCTCGGTCATCTCCTCATGGGCCCGGTAGTACTCCAGAACCCCGGACTTGCGGATGATCTGCTCCTTCTCCGTCAGAATAATGGGAATGGTGAATCCCCCGGTCTGCACCAGGGATTTGGCGAAGACGTTCTCCGCCTCCTCCGCGGTCAGCCCCAGGGCCGCTTCCACCACCCTATCCCGTGTGACCCCCCCGCTCCAGACCCGTCCCTTGTCGGGAAGGGTGGCGGTGATGTCGTCTATGATCTTCCCCAGGGTCTCCTTGCCGGGGAGGTCGTAGTCCACGATGGTGACCTCCTTCTCCACGTCCATGGGTATCTTGAGAACCGGGGAGAGGAGCACCACGTTCTTCATGGTGGTCTTGAGCTCCCGGGCGATGTCCCTGATTTTGCGCACCACCACCGGATCGTTCAAAAAGGGGTGGAAGTCCTTGAGGAGGAAGATACCGTTCACATCACCCTCCAGAATGTGGTCCAGGGCCTTGAGGGGTTCCCTCAGGTCGGCGGCGCAGCTCCCGTCGTCGGAAAGGAGCCCCTTGGTCACGGACCAGATGAAGTACCGCTTGCCCCGGCTCCGGGCGATAGCCTTGAGGGTCTGCTCCACACGGGCTTCCTCGCTGGATACAATGTTGATCAGGGGGTAGCGGGCCCTTATAAGGATCTCGATGCGGTCTTTTATGGTCAGTGTCTCTTCGTCCATACTGATATTTGCTCCTATATACCTGTCAGGACGGTCTCCCCGTCCCCGCTTATGATGTATTCACGCTCCACGTACTCGGTGCGGCGTATCCTTTTCATGACCATCCCCGCCCGGGAGAGGGGGATAACTTTCTGGTTGCCCGAACCGGTCCACTCCCCGTCGGGGGGATTGCCCTCCCGGTAGGGACCGTCCAGCAGCAGATCTATCTTGCGCAGCATCTCCCGGGATCCGGGCAGGATGTTCCGCTTCAGATCCTTGAAATGGAACCCCGTGTACACGAGACGGTCCAATCCCCGCCGGCCGCACTCGCGCAGCAGGGCGGTGGCCTCTTCGGCCTGGAGAAAGGGCTCCCCCCCGGTCAGGGTCACCCCGTGCACGTCGGCGGCGAAGATCCGGTCCCCCAGCTCCTCCAGACGCATCAGCTCCCCCTTCTCAAAGGAACGGGCCTCCTGGTTGAAGCATCCCCGGCAGGATAAGGGGCAGCCCTGGAACCATATGACGAATCGTCTTCCCGGACCGTTGACCAGGGAGCAGGTCTCCACCCGGTGAACCCTCACAAGCCCTCTCATTGGTCCGTGTTGCGCTCCAGCTCGCAGGTGGTCCGGTAGCCGCTGGAGGCATGGAAATTGTGCACCGCCCGCCTGACCAGATAGGGACCGGAGAACCGTTCGCTTGCCTCCTTTATCTCCACGGTCCCCCCCGATCTTATCCGGTTGTCCCCTTCGCATACCGCCTGGGCCCGGGTATAGGCGTAGGAGCTCCCGCTCAGAAGGGCGGCGGCCCTCTCCTCGGCGCTCTGCTGGTCCCTCACCCCGTGGTCCTTGACCACCACCCTCCGGTCGCCGAAGAGCTCCGCCACCCGGGAGAACCCCAGTTCCCCTCCACCGGTCCGGTCCGTGACGGCCCCCTGGTCGGCGATACCGGAAAATCCCACCCCGGTCATATTGTCCCAGCCGACCACTTCCACTTCCGTAATCAATTTGCCCGTATCCCAGGCGCTCCGGAAATCGAGCAGGGTTTTGCCCCACTCCAGAACCACGTCCTCCCCGCCGCCGGTCTCCCTCTTCATGTAAAGGGTGTCCTCACGGATCCAGAAGCGATAGTGGTACTCCCCGGCCAGGCGGCGGAGGAATTCGTAGTCCGTGGTCTCCTCCTGTACCCGGATCGTATGCTCCAAGGAGAGGTCGTCCGCCTCCACGGCCAGGCCGTACTCACCGGCGATCTCCGAGAGTATGTCCCCGTCGGTCATTTCGTTGAATACCCGGTGCTTCCGGGCCCGGTAGAGCCGATGCATCTTGTCACAGCAGTCCAGGATCACCGAGGCGTCGGCCTGCTTTTTCAGGACGATCTCCCCCCGGGTGATCTCACCGCAGAAAACCTCCTCCACGGCGTCCTTGAATCCCAGGAGCACCGAGACGGACTGGGCCATGTCGAAGTCGGGGGAATCGGCCCACTTCCTGTCCAGGTCGGATAGGACGATCTGGCAGGTGGAGGGGGCGTCCAGCTGGTCCTTCACCAGGATCTGCCTTACCGACGCCTCGTGGTCCACCCCCAGGCGGGTGCCGTTGATATAGACGATGAAAGTCGGCGTTAAGGTTACGTTGTCGTCTGCCATGGATTCTCCTTAATAGAGGGGAGGAATGGAAAGAACCGTTCCTTCCTTCACGTCTGTGGGGTCCTCAATGCCGTTAGCGTCGGCGATCTCCCGCCATTTGCCCGGGTCCTCGTACTCCCTTCCCGCCAGGGCGCT
>QKAI01000306.1 GCA_003246505.1 Spirochaetaceae bacterium
GTAGAGGACCCGCACCGTCCCCCCGGGCCACTCCCCGGTGATGAGCTGATTCAGGGACCAGAGAAAGGCGGCCAGGGTCTTGCCGCTCCCCGTGGGGGCGGTCATGAGGACATGGCCCCCCGGGGCTATCTCCTTCCAGCCCCGTTCCTGAATATCGGTGGGGGCGTCATACCGGGCGAGGAACCACTCCTTAAGAAGGGGATGAAACCGGTCGAGAATCATAACGCAAGCATACCATCTATTTGAAATTGGGCCGAGGATGATTGATAATTACAGGGTGACAGAAAAAAACAAAAAAGACATAAGCCTCTTCTGGGTACTGATAATGGGTCAGATATTCTTTCTTTCCCTCATCTTCTGCTTTGTCATGGTTATACTGATCCTTATTCTCCATAATAACATATACGCCCTTTCCGGGGAGGATCTGAAAAAAAGGAACATGATTCTGCAGCTGACCCTGATGGAAGCCTTTCCCTCTGTGCGAACATCAGCGGCCCCTGTCATTCCCCTTCCCCACCCCGTAGCTCCCCCTCCAGGCGAAGAGGAGCTTCCCGACAGCTGGAGAGAATACTCCGATCCCTTCCAATTCGATAATCAGCAATCCTATTTGGGGAGATTCCAGGTGTTGGAAGCAATGGAAGCCAGAATCAAGATCGCCTGCGATCTGACGGATACCCGTTTCACCGTATTTTCCCCCATGGGTGAAATACGTTTTGACAGCCAGGACCCCCGGGCTCGTGAGAGGGATCGTACGGTTTATCCGGAAATCCTTGAGGCTCTTGAGAGAGGAAGCGGCATAGCTGTCAGATTCGATGACTTGACGGGAGTGAAGACGATCTATCAGACGTTACCACTTTATGTGGAGGATGAGCTTATTGGCATCACCCGAGTCTCCCAGCCTTTCAATCTGGTAAGAGAATTATGGCAGAAAATTTTTAACATCGCCCAGATGAGCAATGTGTTCGCTCTGATCGTGGTCTCATTCCTCATCGTCATCGCCATCAGAAAGCTGACCGATGCCATCGGGAAGGTGGAGAAATGCCTTTTCGAAATCAGTTTGGGCCATTACGACTTCCCCCTGCCATCCCTGAGAATAAGGGAATTCGCTTCCCTTATCTCCGCTATAGGGGAGATGGCCCGCAAACTGAAGCAGCAGAACGTTGAACTGGAGGCTCTGACCATGATCGACGAGCTGACCGGACTGGGCAACCGGCGGATGTTCAACCAGAAGCTGGAATACGGCTGGTGGATATGCGTTAGGGAGAAACACCCCATAAGCCTCCTCATCCTGGATATAGACAAATTCAAGCAGTACAACGATACCCTTGGACACCCGGCGGGAGACGGATGCCTACAACAGATCAGCGATATCCTCAAAGGAACCGTCAACCGCCATACGGACATACTGGTCAGGTTGGGAGGAGAGGAATTCGGGGTGCTTCTTCCCGAAGAGGACGAGGGCAATGCCTTCAGGCTGGGGGAGAAAATTATCCAGGCCATGAATGACGCGCAGATCCCCCACCCCGACTCCCCCGTAGCCCCCCATGTGACTATCAGTATTGGCGCGGCGACACTGAATCCTAATCCCTCCGATTCCATGGAGGAACTTTTCGAACAGGCCGATAAGGCGCTTTACAGGGCCAAGGAAGGGGGAAGAAACAGGATTGCCAAATGATGACATTGCGCAGCTCTCCACCGTATTCATTGCGCGTAATGAATTTTATTCTTGCTTTTTGGGCAATTTGCGTAATAATACAAAGGGAGACCGTCCGCCGGAGGTGCTTAATGTCGGAATTCAGCATGGGGATCAGGGAAAATTATCTGAAGGCAATCTACCGGGAGACGGGGAAGATCCTGGAAGACCGATTCCGGGTGGACATCAATACGAAGGAGAAGATCCTGGAGGAGTACTTCTCCGAGGGTTATCTTCCCAAATGGTATTTCTACAGCAACACCCCCCTCATCATCGCCCACCATATCTACATGCTCACCCATTTCCTGAATGCCAACAGCGACATGCTTGTCCACTCGGGAAAGGACAACATCTCCCGCACCTACTTCATTAACGTGGGGCGGGATTATCCCGGGCGGCTGGCCCACATTATTGAACAGAACCGGGCCATGGACATTGTGGCCATGGATTACGAGGGCACCGCCAGCGGTCTCAAGATTGTGACCATAGACAAGCGGGGGGAGCACATAGAGGCCCTGACCCCCGGGGAGGAGGCCGGAGCGGAGGAACTCCGGGACCGGGTGAGGGCCTATGCCCGGGAGAAGGGCCTTGCCCACGGGGAGGCCTTCCTCGGGACCCTGGGAAGCCGTTACCTGGGGGAGGAGCTTTCTGTCCAGACCTATCCGCAGAGGATCTTCCGCCATCTGAATCTCTTTGAAAAGGCCCTGGAAAGCCGGGCCCTGGCGGTGGAGACCTCCCTGGCCGATCACACCCTGCGCCTCTCCGTCGGGGTCTGGAATCCCCGGGAGGATTTCATCCCCCGGGCCCTGGGCTACTTCAAGAAAAACCGGATCAATCTGGAAAGGAGCTACTACGACCTCTTCGAAGGGGAGAGGGAACGGGTGGGGATCTTCTCCTTTTACATGAACGAGCCGGAGCGGGATTACCGCCTCTGCGAAAGGGAGCTGGAGGAGAGCCTGGCCGGCACCTGGGATCCGGGCGAGAAGGGCGGTGCGTGCCTGGACGACCGGATAGAGAGCCTGATCCGCCGGCTCTCCCTCCCCGCGCAAGAGGAGACTCTCTCAGCGGTCCTGGAGGAGCTGAAGGACCTCTGCCGGGAGAATTTGGTCCCCGGCCGGGAGCTGGGGAATTTCTACCTGAACAGCGTGACCGACTTCCTCGCCGCCGCCGAGGGGCTGGGCCTGGAGCGGAGTCCGGAGCTGCTCCGCACACTCCTGGGATTCGAACGGTTCGACGAATTCTACGTGCCCTGCCCCCGGGACGGGAAGATCCGCAACAAGCCCGGATACCGGATCAAGCACAGCACCCTGCGGGGCCCCGCCAAGGGGGGGCTCCGCATCGATCCCATCGTCAACTTCTGCGAAGTGGCCGCCCTCTCCTTCATGATGACCTGGAAGAGCGCCCGCAGCCGCATACTCTTCGGGGGAGCCAAGGGGGGGCTCATGCTCAATCCCCGGGAGTACGATCCCCGGAGCATCGATTTCTTCGACGCCCTGAGCAACTTCGGCCGCTCCCTCTTCCTGGTGACCGGCCCCGCCCGGGACGTTCCCGCCGGGGACGTGGGCTGCGGCGCCGACGAGATAGGCCGCATGTTCGAGGGGTTCAAGTCGGCCCTGCGGGACCTGGCCCTCATGGCCAACGGGGTCAGGCATAACGTGACCATGATCGGCGACCAGATCATCTCCCTGGAGGAGGCCCGGCAGATCCTGAAGGAGGCCTTCGACATCGACTGTAGCGAGGCCCCCATCCTCCGGGAACTAGGGGCGAATCAGCACTACCTGGAGCTGGTGGTGGCCGCCCAGATCACGGGGAAACCCCGCATGGGCATAGACGCGCGGACCGGCGCCACCGGGCGGGGGCTCTGCTACGCCACCCTGGCGGCGGTGGCCAATCTCTACCTGGCCGGCCGCTGGGAGCCGGCGGAAGCCCTGGGACCGGGGGATGCGGACCTTCTGGAAAAGGCGTCCGCCCTGACCTCGGAGAGAATCCGGGCCTCCGGCGAGGGCCCGGTCCTCACCGGGGAGGAGTGGGAGGAACTCCGGGGGAGGATCTTCCCCGCCCTGCTCCGGGACAAGACCATGATCGTCCAGGGATCGGGCAAGGTGGGAAGCTCGGTCATAGGGGAGCTGAGCCGGTACGGGCTGAGGCTGATCGCCGTGGCCGACGCGGGAGGGGCCGTTCTGGGGAGAGACCTGGATCCGGCGGAGGTGCTGAGGGCGGTGGAGGAGTCCCGCGACTCGGAGGACCCCCGCCTCCGGGCCTCGGTGGTGAATTACGCCGGAGCCGAAGAGATTCTGTGGGGCGCCACGGAGGGGGCCGCCGTGCTGGAAAGGGAGTGCGACATTCTCATTCCCGCGGCCCTGGAGAATGGGGTGACCGAAGAGAACGCCCCCCGGGTCAGGGCGAAGATCGAGGTCTGCGGGAGCAACGGCACCAACAGCTCCAAGGGGGAGAGGATACTCTGGAAAAAGGGGGTCCTGGTGGTGTACGACTTCCTGGCCAACTCCGCCGGAGTCACCGCCTCCTACTTCGAGTGGCTCCGCAATCTGGACCAGCGGGCCCGCTACGAGGCGGAAAAAATCTACGGCAGAACCTATGACGACCGGGTGATGGACAGTTACATCATGCCCGAATTCCGGGGCCCCATCAAAGCCATCCTGGCCCGCGAGGAGTCCCCGGAGACCACGGAGATGTGGAACGCCATCCTCCGGGACATCATGTTCTCCGCGGTGAACGAGGATTTCCGCACCGCCGAGGCGGAAGGG
>QKAI01000196.1 GCA_003246505.1 Spirochaetaceae bacterium
GAGCGTTCTTTTTATGGGGTGAGTTATTAGTTAGGGAGGGCTTTGATCAGTCCTTCGGTTCACCCGATTCTGTTCCTTAGTTTGCTGGTCCCTGCACCGGGGGACACCACTCCCTGCTCCGGGGAACGCCACTCCCTGCTCCGGGGAACGCCACTCCCCGCACCAACCACCAACCGCTATCACATGATGGACTGGGGATCCACGTCAATCTCCATGTAAACCGAGGAGGGCAGGTCTATATGGTCCCGGCACCAGACGATCCGGTCGTGGGTGCGGGAGAATTCCTCCGTGCGGATGATCAGGTGCCAGCGGTGATTGTTGGCCACCACGGCCAGGGGGCATTCGGAGGGGCCCAGAAGGTCCTTTTCCCCGGCGTGTTCCAGCATTCCCGCCGCCCTCTCGCAGGCCTTCCGGGCTTCCTCCTCCTTCCGGGAGCGGAAGACCAGGCGGTAGAGCCGGTTGGCCGGGGGGAAGGAGATGAGCCGCCGATTTTCCCGTTCCCGGACATAAAAGCTCTCCTGGTCGTAGGCCGCCGCCAGGGCCAGGGCGTCTGCCTCGGGACGGTAGGTTTGAATCAGGACTTCCCCCCCCGAAGAGTAGCGTCCCGCCCGGCCCGACACCTGGGTGATCAGGGCGAAGGTCCGTTCGGGGGAACGGAAGTCGGGCATGTTCAGGGTGGTGTCCGCCAGGACGATCCCCACCAGTTTCACCCGGGGGAAATTGAGCCCCTTGGCCACCATCTGGGTCCCCAGGAGCACCTGGAATTCCCCCCGCCGGAACTGCTCGATCACCCGCTTGCCCTCCCCTTTCTTCGTGGTGCTGTCCCTGTCCAGGCGGGCCGTCTTCAGATGGGGGAAGAGGCGGGCCATCTCCTCTTCCACCTGCTCCGTGCCGAAGCCGGAGAATCCCGCGTCCAGGGAGCCGCAGTCGGGGCAGGCGGCGGGGGGCGGGGTCCGGTAGCCGCAGTAGTGGCACACCATGCCCCCCTTCTCCTTATGGTAGGTCATGGGGATGGAGCAGTTGCGGCAGACCAGCTCGTAGCCGCAGCTGCGGCAGGAGTAGTTGTAACTGAAACCCCGCCGGTTCAGAAAGAGGATCACCTGGTCCCCCTCCCCGGTGACCCGGACGATCTCCCTGATCAGGTCGTCGGAAAAGAGCTGCGATTCCCTTCGCATGTCTATGAGCCGGATGCGGGGGAACACGCCTCCCCCCACCCTCTCGGTCAGGTTTACCGGGACGATGGCCCCCTCCTCCATGCTGTGCCAGGCCTCCAGGGAGGGGGTGGCGCTCCCCATGATCAGGCGGGCTTTCTCCCTGCGGCAGCGGTACATGGCCACCTGCCGGGCGTGGTAGCGGGGGGTGGATCCCGCTTTGTAGGATCCCTCGTGCTCCTCGTCCAGGATGATGAGGCCCAGTTTGTCCAGGGGGGCGAAGACGGCGCTCCGGGCGCCCAGGACGAAGAGGGCCTCCCCCCGGCGGATGCGGTTCCACTCGGTGAGGCGCTGGGAGGGGGTCAGGTGGGAGTGGAGCAGGGCCATGGATCCCTTGAATCTCTGCCTCAGGGCGTCCACCATCTGGTGGGTCAGGGCGATCTCCGGCACCAGGTAGATGACCGATTTTCCCTCCCGGATGACCCCTTCGGCGCACTGGAGAAACACCTCGGTCTTCCCCGATCCGGTGGGCCCTTTCAGGTAGAAGAAGGGCCCCTCCTCCCGCAGGATCCGCCCCACCGCCCGGTCCTGGTCCCCGGTCAGGGTAACCGCCGCGTGGATACCCGGATCGTCCTCGCTTCCCATGGCGGGGAGTTCCTTCTCCCGCCTTCCCCCGGGCAGCATGGCCCCCAGGGCCTCCCCGGGGGAGCAGAGATAGAAATCGGCCAGCCAGAGGGCCAGCTCCTTAAAGGGGGCGTCGAAGAGGGGCTCCGAATCCACGATCCGGAGGAGGGGTTTGATCTTATCCGCCTCCAGATCCTCCGGGGGGGTATCGGTCTCATCCAGGATCCAGCCGGTCAGCTTTTTCCGGCCGAAGGGGGCCTCCGCCCGGCAGCCGATGAGAGGGGCTCCCCCCTTCCGGTCCTCCCCCTCGGGCAGGGAGTAGGTAAAGGTTCGGTCCAGGGGGATATTGAAGGCCAGGGAGAGGTATTTACCCATGGGTAAGGAAATCCCGGAGGATTTTCAGATCCTCCCAGGCGGGTCTCTTCAGTTCCGGGCGGGTCAGGACCGAGGCGGGATCGTGGGTGGCCAGATGGAAGACATTGTTCCGGAAAAAGGGCTTCCCCCGCCGCTCGGCGAGGGATCCCCCCCCCAGGGCGGCCAGGGCGGCTTCGCCCAGAATCAGGACGGCCTCCGGCTGCAGGGCGGCGATCTGCTCCTCCAGAAAGGGGGCGCAGGCGGCGATCTCCCCGGGAAAGGGCGGCCTTGTGCCCGGGGCCCGGCATTTGACCCCGTTGGTCAGATAGACCCGGCCCTCGTCGATCCCCACGGCGGCCAGCCATTTGGAGAGGAAATCCCGGGCTCCCCCGGCCAGAGGGGAATTCCGGTCGTCCTCGTCATAGCCGGGCGGGGGCAGGACGATCAGGACCCGGGGTCGGGCAGTTCCCTCCCCGGGGATGGCCTGATTCCGGGCCATGTGGAGATCGCATTTGCGGCAGGAGAGGATGCGCCCGTTCAGGGTGCCCGGATCGGTATCCTCCCCTGTCCCCGAAGGGGGGAGGCTCTCGGGGGAAGCGGGGGGGGCGATTTCGAAGCGGAAGGCCGGCAGGGGCTGATGGTCGGTACGGTATCCCCCTTGTTCCCAGTAATCAGAAAAAACCGTATTCCGGTCCATAACTCACCTTTTCCAGAAATAACCCCCGGGAGGGCGCGGTAGGTCCCGCTTCGTTCCTGTCCCGGGCCTCCAGGCGCCGGGCCAGCTCTTCGGGGCCGCCCCCCTGTTCCGCGATGTGCAGAACCGTTCCGGTCAGGGACCGCACCATCCGCCACAGGAAGGCGTTGCCCCCGATGCGGAATGCCAGCTGGTCCCCCTCCCTGTGAAAGGAGGCGGAAAAAATCTCCCTGACCCGGCTCTTGCTCTGATCCCCCGCGGCGGAGAAGGTGGTGAAATCCCAGATCCCGGGCAGTATGGACACGATCCGGTTCAGTTCGGAAAGGTCGTAGCGGCGCCTTACGTAGTGGCAGTAGTTACGCCTGTGGGCGGGGGGTACCGCCCCCGAGGAGATGTAGTAGGCGTAATCCCTCCTCACCGCGTCGAACCGGGCGTGGAAGCTGTCCGGTACGGCGCGGGCCTTGAGGATGCGGATGGATCCGGGGAGGAGGGAATTCAGGGCCTCCCGGTATTTGGGGGCGGGAATGGTGCTTTTCACATCCCCGTGGGCCACCTGGCCGGTGGCGTGCACCCCCGAATCGGTCCTCCCCGATCCGGTCACCCCAATCTTCTCCCCGCAAATCTCCGACAGGGCCTTCTCCAGGGCCCCCTGGACGCTCACTTCCGGCCGGCCCTTCTGAATCTGCCAGCCGCAGAAATCGGTCCCGTCGTAGGAGATCAGCAGGGCTATCCGCTGCTTAGGCATCCATGCCCATCCCGTCCAGTTCCGCCTTGATCCGTTTGTGCAGATCCCGGGAGGACTCCAGAAGGGGGCCGGGCTTGGCCTTGGAGGACTTTCCCATGCCCACGATCCGGGCGACGGTGGAACGGGCCTTCTTGAGTTTGATTCCCCTTTCGTAGACGTTGGCCCTCTGGCCGTATTTGAATTCCAGCAGCCCCGCCAGATAGAGCACCCCGTCGAAACCGTAATTATTGTCGATATCGGGACCCAGGTTGCCCACGGAGGAGGCCTGCTCCTTTCCCGTCTCCTCGTGCTCCACCACCAGGGAGTAGAAGAAGGCCGCCTTGCGGTAGAAGACCTGGGCCAGATAATCCCAGTTCTGATCGGGAACCTTTTTATGGTAATCCATGCAGAGCCATCCCGCCCTCAGGGCGGAAACGGCCTGGCGGAAGGTGGGAGCGCACTCCACGGGCAGCTTCTCATAGCAGCTCAGGGCCAGCAGGTAGGAGGCGATCCCCTCCTTGAGGCCCCGCGTCTCGTGGAAACTGATTTCCGGATCGATATTCTTCACCAGATTCTTTCTGTCCCCCGTGGCATGCTTCAGCTCATCCGCCTTCGTGGGGCTCACCTGGTCGAAATCGGGCACATAGGCGGCGTAAAAACAGTTGGGGCAGACCGTCACCGGATAGATAAGAGGATAGACGTCGCCGAACTTCCCCGTGGTCAGATACTGGCGGTGGAGTTCGTCGGTCAGGTCCCCCGCGTTCATCCGCCCCCCTCCGGTCAGGAGTTCCTCCCTCTTGAATTCCCCGTCGCACACGGGACAGGTGGTGGCGTTTTTGGCTATGAAACTGACTTTTCCTTCGGTCAAGGCCTACTCTCCTCCTATTTCCAGGGTGATCTCCTTGGGGAGCCAGTTGAGGAGGGCCGTATCCCCGGGAACGCGGGGCAGAACGGGGATGGTGTAGGTCCCCGGGCCCGTGATCCGGCCGCAGTCGGCGTAGAGGAGGATCTCCTCCCTGGCCAGAGCCTCGATCTGGGCCTGATTCCCCTGGATGGTGACTCTCCCCCGGGGCAGGATCCCCCTGACGGTCAGGCTGCTGTTAAGGCTGAGGAGGGAGAGATCCAGATTGGCGATGGTCTTGACGAGGAGCGATTCGGTGATGACCCCCCGGAACTCCACCACGTCCCCCCCGGGGAAGTAGACCAGGGAGGAGGGATAGACCAGGCGGGACATGGCGGTGAAGTCCTCGTACTTCCCGGAGATGTCGATCACCTCCGTGGAGAGGGACTCCAGGGGCTCCACCTCGCTCCGGGGGCCCACCACGGTGACCGATGAGGGGGAGACGAAGTACTGGCTCATCTCGTAGCCGATGCCCGGGAATCCGGTCAGGGAGGGATCCACGGGAAGGGTCTTGGTCAGCTTCTCCTCCTGGCGGATCACCACGTCCCCCGGATCGATGCGGATCTCCCATCCCCCGTTGCTGTCCAGGGCGGACCCTTTCCGGATCACCTCGATGGGCTCCCTGAAGCTGCCCTCCGCCTGGTGGGAGGAGAAGTTCGCCGTGGCCCGGATATCCTCCTCCTGCACGGCGAAGATCTCCTCCGAGGCGCCCCGGATGGTCACGGTGACATGGCTGGGATAATCCCCGGCGGGGATGAAGGAGTTATTCATGACCAGCTCCAGGGGGACGGAAAAGAATCGCTCATCCAGATTGGAGATGCGGTAGAACCAGAAGAGGATCAGGGCCAGGAGAAAGGAGAATATCTTGATATGCCAGCGGTGCATGAACCGGTCGAGCAGCTTCATCGGATATCCTCCTCCCCGTTCAGTTCGTCCTGGATGTTAAGGATACGCTTCAGCTCCCCCTCCGCCTCGGGAATGGAAAGGTCGTAGTAGAGGCTGGAGTCGTAGACAAGGGAGATGGCCCCGGTCTCCTCGGAGGCGACCAGAACCACCGCGTCGGTCTCCTCGGTCAATCCCAGGGCGGCCCGGTGCCGGGTGCCGAAGCTCTTGCGCAGATTCGTCTGCCGGGAGAGGGGCAGGAAGCAGCCCGCGGCCACGATCTTTCCTTCGGTGACCACGATGGCCCCGTCGTGGAGGGGGGTGTCGTGTCCGAAGATGGTGATCACCAGGCTGGAGGAGAGGTCCGCGTTGAGCCGGGTGCCCGTTTCCACGATGCTCTTGAGGTCGCTGGAACGGGAGAACACCACCAGGGCGCCCCGGCGGCGGCTGGCCAGGACTTCCAGGGCGCTCAGGGTATAGTCGATGTGGTAGGAGCGGGACCGGCCCTTGATGTGGAAGACCTCCCGCTGCCCTATGCGCGTGAATATGGTCCGGAGTTCCGGCTGGAACACGATGGCCAGACCTATCATGATGCCCGGGGCCAGAATCTTGAGAATCCACAGGAGGGTCTCCAGGCGCAGGAAGAGGGCGATCACGTAGACCACGACGATGGTCAGGGCCCCCTTGAGCAGCTGGATGGCCCGGGACTCCTCCAGAATGGTATAGGCCTGGTAGATGATAAAGGAGAGGATTCCCACGTCGAGGAAGGGGATGAGGATACGGTTGACGAACCAGCTGTTATCTAGCCATTCCACAGGATATCTCCCAGTACGGCCAGCATCTCCCGGTGGGGCTTCACGTCGTGGACCCGCAGGATGTCCGCCCCCATGAGGGCGGCGTAGGCATCCGCCGCGAGGGTGCCGAAGAGACGGTCCTCGGGGGGGCTGCCCAGAATATTGCCTATGTAGGATTTGCGGGAGAGGCCGATGAGCAGGGGGTATCCCAGCTCCCTGAGCAGGGGGATGTCCCTTATCAGGGCCCGGTTGTCCTCGTGCCTCTTCCCGAAGCCGATGCCCGGATCCAGTATGATCTTCTCCCGGGGGATTCCCGCTTCCTCCGCCCGGAGGGCCGCCGCGGCCAGGTAGGAGCGGACCTCCTCGGTCACATGGGCGTAGCGGGGATCCTCCTGCATGGTCCCGGGGATGCCCCTCTTGTGCATGAGGACCACGGAGCCCCCCCTTTCGGCGATGAGGGAGGCCATGGCCGGATCGTCCTCCATGGCGGCGCTGTCGTTGATGATCCCGGCGCCCAGGTCCAGGGCTTCCCGGGCGATCTCGCTCTTGCGCGTATCCACCGAGAGGGGGATGTCGGTCCGCTTCCTGATCTCCCGGATGAGGGGGATCACCCGCTCCCGCTCCTCCTCCAGGGAGACGTAGGCCGCTCCGGGCCGGCTCGATTCCCCTCCGATATCGATGATATCCGCCCCCTCCTCAACCATCTCCAGAACCCGGTCCACCCCGGCGCTGCGGCTGGTCGCGTAAAAGGAATCGGGGGTTACATTGGCGATGCCCATGAGTCGGGGGGAGGAAAAAAGCATGGCTGAATTATAGCAGATTTCCCCGGCAGGGTGTAGGATTTTTCTCCGATTGTGTTATAATTGGGGAATGAACCGGGGGACTTTCCACAAAAGCACGGCCAGCAAAATTCTGAACTTTCTGTTCATTCTTCCCCTCTTTCTGGGGATGCGTCCCCTGTTTATCAATTACAGCCTCCTGGACACGGCGGTTTTC
>QKAI01000512.1 GCA_003246505.1 Spirochaetaceae bacterium
AGGATATCAAGAGGAACGTGAAGAACTGGGCCGATAAGAAAGAGGTGAGCGCCTATCTTGAGAAGATCCTGAACAAGGAAGCCTTCGACGGGAAGGGACTTGTTTACGGCATGGGCCATGCGGTTTACACCCTCTCCGACCCCCGGGCAATCCTGCTCAAGGAGAAGGCAGCGGAAGTGGCCGCCGCCGCGGGGAAATTGGACGAGTACAATCTGAGCTGTCTCATCGAGGAATTGACCCCGGAGATTTTTTACCGGGTAAAGAAGAACGATAAGCCCCTCTGCGCCAATGTGGATTTCTATTCCGGCTTCGTCTACTCCTCGCTCGACATCGATCCGGAACTGTTCACCCCCCTCTTCGCCGTTTCCCGCATCGCCGGTTGGTGCGCCCATCGGGTGGAGGAGCTCGTTTCCGGGGGAAGGATCATGCGGCCCGCCTACAAAAGCGTCAGCCGGCCCTGCAGCTATACCCCCATGGGAGAGAGGAAATAGCCCTTTTCCTTCCTCTTCACCAAGGGAGTCGATTGTGTTATCATGGGCTATGTTTTTCCCCCGGGGCACTATAACCTCGATCCTCCTCCTCGCCGTGGTTCCCTTTTTGTCCCCCTTTTCGGGCAGCCTGGAATTCCTTTTGGGTAGGGACCGCCTTTTCCTGGAGGAGTTCGATCTGGTGGAGGGGAAGAACATTGGCTTCTTCGGTAATCAGACGTCCCGTTCCACCCTGGACCGGCTTATCGACGATCCCCGGGTGAGGGTGGGAAAGATTTTCGTGCCCGAGCACGGCCTGGAAGGAATCATCGGCGCGGGCCTTCCCGTGGAGGATGAGAGATACCGGAATGTTCCCGTCATCAGCGCCTACGGGCCGGGGCGGAGGAAAATCGATCCCCGGGAGCTTGAGGGGCTGGACTGCCTCGTTTTCGAGCTCCAGGACATCGGGACCCGGCACTATACCTATCTCACCACCCTCTATCTACAGATGTCCTCCTGCGCCGATGCGGGAATCCCCTTTATCCTGCTTGACAGGCCGAACGGGGGAGGGGACATGGTGGAAGGACCTATGCTGGATCCCGCATTCCAGAGCTACATCGGCCTCTTCGGTCCCAACGCCCACGGCATGACCCAGGGGGAGCTGGCGGGACTCTTCCTTGAGGAGGGGGAGCTTCTGGACGGGGACCGGTACGACCGGCAGGGGGAGTACTCCCGCCTTCCGGAACTGGACCTCCATGTGGTGAGGATGGCCAATTATGACCGGTCACGGGGCATCTGGCAGAACGGTTTTCGCGAATCCGACTGGATCGCCCCGTCACCCAATATTCCCAGCCCCCTCTCCGCCCTCTGCTACAAGGGGAGCGGCCTTTTCGACGGCTATGAGATCGGGGAGATCGTTCGGGATTACCGCAAGCTGGAACTGGTGCAGTTCGAGAATATCCAGCTTCCCCGGATCCGGGAGAAGGAGGAGATTCTCTACTTCCTGGACCGATGCTACGATAACTGGGATTTCCCCGGGCTGCAGCTGGAGCCGGTGAAAAACGGCCTGACCGGGGCCTGGGACATTCTCAGGTACAGAATTACCGATATGGGGGAATTCAACTCCACCCTGGCCGCCCTGGCCATCCTCTATACCTGGGAGGAGGTTTACCATCCGGGAGAGGAGAACGGCTTCACCGATGTGAGCCGTTTCGATAAGGCCATGGGGAACAGCTGGGTGAGCGGTCTTTTCACAGAGGGTGAGCTGATCCCCTTTGCGGATTTCCTCGGCCGGATACGGGCCGATGAAGAGAGATTCAGAAATATAAGAGAGCCCTATCTGCTCTATTAAGGTTTGCTGCCCATGAAGAAAATGACGATTCACACCCTGCTCAAGGGGCTCCTGATTTCCGGCCTGTTCCTGTCCCTCCTCTCCTGCGTCACCGTTCCGGTCAATCTTGCCGCAGCCTACTATCTCCCCTCCGACGGGGATCGGGTTCTTTATCTGGACGGCAGCCGGGCGGATGATTTTCTCCGGCCCATGGCGGACTCCCTGAATATGGAGGATTATGAAAAGATCCGTCCCATTATGGAAAAGACCGCCCGCATCTACCTCGTGACCCGGGATGATGTCCTCTATGTCCAGGGTCAGGGGGATTACAACAGGGGCTTCATCAATTTCTTCCTGGGGGCGAACCGGGAGTGGGAGAAGGAGAAAATCGGCCCCTTCAAGGCCTACCATGCCCGGAGCGCAGCCCTCCAGATCGCCTTTCCCGACAATTTCACCTTCCTGATAAGCAACGGTTCCCTGTCCGATCTGCTGGACAGCTACTATGGGGGGGGCACGCAGGAATACCCCTTTGACCCCCTGAGGGAGAGGGAGGAGTCCCTTCTCCTGCGCCTCTCCCTGGACAGGGGGAATCTCATTCCCCTCCAGTCCTTTATGAAGACGAACTTCCGTGCCGCCGAGATGGCCCTCTCCCCCGGGGAGGATGGGCGTCTGCTTATGGATGTGCGCCTGGAGGGGGAGGAGAAGAGCGGCAAACTGCTCGGATCGGCGCTCAAGCTCTTTCTGCTGGCCTCCCTGGGTCGGGACGTGATGAAGGCTTCCCTGGAGACGGGAAGCGACTACGCTCTCATGAGCGATATACCGGTGGATTATGATTTTCTGCTGGGTTTGATAGGAATATAGGGGGATGATGATATGATCGGAGTTATCGACTATGACGCGGGCAATCTGACAAGCGTCAGCACGGCCCTGCGCTATCTGGGGTGCGATTTTTTCGTGACCCCCAGGCCCGAGGAGCTTTCCCGGGCGGACAAGGTTATCTTCCCCGGTGTCGGGGAGGCGGTCCAGGCCATGGGGAATCTTCGCAAAAGCGGCATGGACGGGGCCCTGAAAGAGTTTGCCGCCGGGGGAAAGCCCTTTCTGGGCATCTGCCTGGGAAGCCAGATCCTCTTCGACCATTCCGAGGAGAGGGACGTGGCCTGCCTGGGGATCCTGCCCGGCCGGGTTGTTCGTTTTCCCTCCGACATGGGCATGAAAATCCCCCAGATCGGTTGGAACACGGTGGATTTCCGGGAGGACCCCCTTGTGGCCGGACTCCCCGATGAAGCTTCCTTCTACTTCGTCCACTCCTACTATGTGCAGCCCGCCACGGAGGACATCGTCCTGGGACGGAGCGAATACGGGATTCCCTTCACCGCCGCCGTCCGGCGGGACAATGTCTGGGCCACCCAGTTCCACCCGGAGAAAAGCGGGAAACCGGGACTGGCCATTCTGCGGAATTTCATAGGACTATAGGGGGAGCGGGACATGTTTCAGAAAAGAATCGTCATATGCCTGGACGTGCGTGACGGCAAAACCACCAAGGGCGTGAAATTCAAGGGCAACGTGGATATCGGGGATCCGGTGGAGATGGCCGCCCGATACTACGAGCAGGGGGTTGACGAACTGGTGTTTTACGATATCACCGCCAGCGCCGAGCGGAGGGGCATCATGATCGACGTGGTCGCCCGGGTGGCGGAGCGGATCTTCATCCCCTTCTGCGTGGGCGGGGGCATCCGCACCTTAAGCGACATGAAGGACGTGATCAACGCGGGGGCGGAGAAGATCAGCATCAACTCCGCGGCGGTGAGGAATCCCTCCCTCATAGAGGAGGGGGCCTCCCACTTCGGATCCCAGTGCGTCGTCCTGGGAATGGATGCGGCGGCGGACCGGGAGATGCCCTCGGGCTATCGGGTCGTCATCGACGGGGGCCGGAAGCCCACCGAATGGGATATGCTGGCATGGGCCAGGGAAGCGGTACGCCTGGGAGCGGGGGAGATCGTCCTCAATTCCATCGACACCGACGGGGTACGGAACGGTTACGAACTGAACGCCACCCGCCTAGTCTCCGAAGCGGTTCCCGTGCCCGTGGTGGCCTCCGGCGGGGCGGGTGTCCCCGCGCATCTGGCCGATGTCTTCAAGGAGGGCAGGGCCGACGCGGCCCTGGTGGCCAGCATGGTGCACTACGGTGACTATACGGTGAACGATATAAAAATGCATTTGGACCGGGAGGGTATCCCGGTGAGAAAAACCTGGTAGGAAAAATGGCTAAATCGATTAATCTGGATAAGACGGGCCTGGGCGTTGTCACCGGCGCCGGCGTGGAACTGACCATAGAGAAGGACGATCAGGACAGGCTCGTTATTCATATGGAGTCCCTGGAAGGGGGACATCGGATCATGGTGGGGAAACATGAGGACGATCCCAAGGCGATCATCTGCTACCTGGACGATGTTCCCCCGCCCCGGGAGGAGTATACCGGGCCCCGGCTCGTCAAATGAAGGATCTGACCCGCATCCTGGAGGAATTCCTCGGAGAAACCGCACTCTTCCCCGGTGACGACATCCTTATGGAGGTCTTTCTCAACCCAGCTTCGGGGATCCTCTCCAGCGAGAAAAAGCGTCAGCCCCTGCTCGATCTCATGGAAGAACGGAGGG
>QKAI01000119.1 GCA_003246505.1 Spirochaetaceae bacterium
ATGACCGGGGAGAAAGCACTGCTCTGGCTGGAGAAAGGGGAGGGGCTCTCCGGTCTTTTCGACCCTCTCTGGCAGATGGATCAGGACGAGCTGATAGGAAAAAACACAAAAAGGGAGAAGAAAAAGTCGGATTTTTTAAATGAAACATCTCTTTTTTCAATTTTCAATTAGGGGAAACCGCCAAATAATGGTTGTATACTGAACCAATTTAGGGAGGTTTTTTATGAAGAAAGCGGTTTTACTGCTTATCGCACTCACCGTCCTTTTCCCCCTGGTCGCCAACGGAGGCGCCGACAAATCAGCTGCTAAGGGAAAAGAGGAAATGTCCGTTATCTGGTGGGGTTCCCAGAACCGCCACGACAGAACCATCAAGGCCATTGAGCTTTACATGGAAAAGAATCCCAATGTGGAAGCGACCTATGAGTTTGCCGGCTGGACCGATTACTGGACCAAGACGACCACCATGGCCGCCGGCGGCATGCTCCCCGACGTCATGCAGCAGGACTACGCCCGTCTGGCCGAGTGGGTCGACAAGGGCCTTATGCTCGATCTCGAACCCTATGTGGCCGATAAGACCATCGATTTTACCAATGTGGTGGAAAGCGCCATCGCCGGCGGCAGAATCGACGGCGACCTGTATGCGGTCAACCTGGGCATGAACTCCGAATGTTTCGTACTGGATGTGGACGCCTTTGAAAAGGCGGGCATACCCCTTCCCCCGCAGAACTGGACCTGGGAGGATTTCGAATCCATCGCCCGGGAACTCCATGCCAAACTCGGCATCTACGGCATGGGCGACGGCCTGCTGGGCGACCAGAACTGGAAGACCATCTACCTCTCCAACGGGGAATTCGCCTATAACAAGGCGGGCACCGACGTGGGTTATACGGACCAGAGCCTTTTCGTGAAGTACTGCGAAATGGTTATCAAGATGCAGAAGGACGGCGTTGTTCCCAGCCGGGACGAAGAGCTCGCCAAATACGGCATCAGCATCGAAACGAAGGGTATGGTTCAAAAGGAAGCGGCCATGGAGTATTTCTGGAGCAACCAGCTGACGGCCCTGGCCTCCGCCGCCGGCGAAGGTAGACGCTTCTACATGACCCATAAGCCCCGGCTTACCAAGAACGGGCCCGCGGCCAACTACCTCAAGCCCAGCATGTTCTTCTCCATCAGCGCCAAGAGCGAGAATCCCAAGAGAGCCGCCGACTTCATCAACTACTTTACCAACGACCTGGATGTCAACAAGATTCTGGAAGCGGAACGGGGGGTTCCCATTTCCTCCGCCATCAGAGACGGCATCAAGGACCAGATGGGTCCCGCCCAGCTGGAGTCCTTCAACTACATCGACAGGGTTGCCAAGGACAACAGCCCCCTGCCCAATCCCGATCCTGTGGGACATTCGGATATCATGAACAATGTCTTTACTCCCCAGTTCCTCGATCCCATGTGCTACGGTGTGATTACTCCCAAGGAAGCCGTTGCCACCCTGACGGCGGAAGCCAAGAAAATCCTGGCAAAAAACAAATAGGCTTAGGATAATAAACACTGAGGAGGTCCGGGTTTCCGGACCTCCTTATCCGGAGTTTTCACATGAAAATAAAAAAACATTCCACCCGCGAATCCATAGACGGGTATCTTTTCATTCTGCCCTGGCTCATCGGATTTCTGGGGCTGAATCTCATCCCCATGGTGGCCACCCTTATACTCGGCTTTACCGAATACGACATGCTGTCCAAACCGGAATTCGTCGGTTTATCGAATTTCATCCGCATGTTCACCGACGATGTCCGATACTGGAAATCGGTAAAAGCCACCCTATACTTCGCCTTCGTTTCGGTTCCCGTTCGTCTGGTTTTTGCCCTGTTCGTGGCCATGATGCTGCACAATAACAGGCGGGGGACCTATTTTTATAGAGCCCTTTATTATGCGCCCTCCGTCGTGGGTTCCAGCGTCGCCGTAGCCGTCATGTGGAGGGAGATCTTCGGACCGGACGGATTATTGAATTCCATTCTGGCGAACTTCGGTCTCCCCTCCGATACGGCCTGGCTCGGCGATCCCCGATTCGCCATATGGACGCTGATCCTGCTGGTGGTCTGGCAGTTCGGCTCCCCCATGCTGATCTTTCTGGCGGGGCTCAAGCAGATTCCCATAGACCTTTACGAATCCTCCTCCATCGACGGGGCGGGCCCCGTACGGCAGTTCTTCCGGATAACCCTGCCCATGCTGACTCCGATCTTCCTGTTCAACCTCATTATGCAGATGATTACGGGGTTCACCGCCTTCACCCAGGCCTTTATCGTTACCAACGGTCAGGGAACCCCTCTGGATACGACGAACTTTTACGCCCTCTACCTGTACACCCGGGCTTTCGAAAGCTTCCAGATGGGTTACGGATCGGCCATGGCGATTGTTCTGCTCATCGCGGTGGCTCTGTTCACGGGTCTCATCTTCAAGTCCTCCCCCATGTGGGTGCATTACGAATCGGAGTAAGTCATGGTTGAAGTTAACAGATCAAAACGTACGAGAAATACCATTCTTTACCATACCCTGGTAATCATAATTGGAATATTCATGATTTATCCCATTCTCTGGCTGGGGGGGAGCTCCCTCAAGCCGGACGGGGAGATATGGACCCGCATGTCCTCCATCTTTCCCTTGAAGCCGACCCTGGAGCACTATCTCGACGGCTGGAAGGGATTCGGGAATATATCCTTCTCCATCTTTTACAAGAATACCGCCATCATATCCGTGGTAACCACCCTGGCCCTGGTTTTCTCCTCCGCCTTCATTGCCTACGGATTCGCGCGCCTGCACTTTCCCCTCAAGAAATTCTGGTTCGCCTGCATGCTGGCCACCCTGATGCTGCCCCTGCAGATACAGCTGATCCCCCAGTACATCATGTTCTCCAAGCTGCACTGGATCAACAGTTTCAAGCCGATCATCGTGCCGAGCTTCTTCGGAAGGGCTTTCTACATCTTCATGATTGTTCAGTTCATAAGGGGCGTTCCCCGCTCCCTGGACGAGGCGGCGGAAATTGACGGATGCAACCGGTTCAAGACTTTTTTCAGCATCATCATGCCCCTTTGCACACCGGCCATGATCACCGCGGCCATCTTTGCCTTCTACTGGTCCTGGGGGGAGTTTCTCATGCCCCTTATCTACCTGAACAAGCCGAAGCTGTACACCATCTCCCTGGCCCTGCGGTCCTTTTCCGATCCCAGCGGGCAGACAGACTGGGGCGCCATTTACGCCATGTCCTTCCTCTCCCTTCTGCCGGTGTTCGCCATATTCATAGCCCTGCAGAAGTATCTGATCGAAGGAATCAGCACGGAGGGTCTGAAGGGTTAAAAAAAAGGCTGTCCCCGGGGACAGCCTTTATTCATTTCTTCAGTTTATCTTTTTCATATCCGGATCTTCCGCGGGATTGTGGGTCTTCATGTAAATATGTTCCTTCGTGACATGGTCCATGTAGTATCCCAGGGTCCAGGCGAGGGAGGTCCGGGTGACCATGGCAAAGGCCGCTTCCCCCGGATCGGCCATGGCCGCCTTGAAAGCGCGCATCACCCGGAGGGCCTTTTCCTGGGAACCGGTGGCCATTATCACCGCCTTCGATCCCGCCGCGTCGTCATCCCGTGCGGGGGGAGCGCTGTCTATCCTGTTCAGGAGGGCTTCCACGTTCTCTCCCAGCATGGCGCTGGAGGCGGGTAGAAAGACCATATCCCCCAGGTCTTCCTTCCGGGAAGCCAGGATCGCCTTGCCCTTGTCTATTTCCTCTGTGCTGAAACCCCGAAAAAGGTATATCTCGCTCATGGTGTAACTCCTTCCTTTTCATCAAATATAAGCAGGGATATCAAAAAGGAAAAGAAATATATTCCCTAATGGTGCAGACGGGGGCCGTCCTCGGCGAACTGGGGACATCGGTATATCACCAGTTCCATGTAGTCTTTTTTGTGGATTTTGTCGTCAAGAGACTCCTGAATCAGCTTCTGGATGGTGCACTTGTTGTGAAAGCGGCAGAGGGGACAGGCGCCGTTGTCACGAATATTGATTTTGATTTCCATAACTATCAGAATACCCGATTTTTCCGGTTTCGGAAACTGTTTTTCCCAAGTTAATGGATTCGGCTCATCCTTCCCCTGTTCAGCCCTCCCGGGGAAGGGCTGTCACTGATTTCTCAAGTAAGATCAGGGGGAGGGGTTCCCTTTTTCATTGAGTATCCGTTTCCTTTTGGTTGGTTTCTTTTTTCTTTGCCCGGGAGAAAATTCCGTGTTACACTTAGCCTATGGACAGAATTCGGATCGGTGAAATAAACACCACCTCCATAGGTCTCGGATGCGGGGGGCTCAGCCGATTGGGAATGGGGCGGGGATCGAAAATGTTCGATAAAGCCGTCTCCCTTGTTATATCCGCCTACGATCTGGGAATCCGATTCTTCGA
>QKAI01000078.1 GCA_003246505.1 Spirochaetaceae bacterium
TGCACTTCCTTTATTTAATTTTAATAAGTGTAGCCCTATTCTAGACGTTAAGATGGAACCTTTCAATAGCGGAAAGCCAAAAAAAGAGGGATTAATCAAACAGGTTTCGTAAGAAAAACTACCTATAGATAAAAAATGCACTAATGTAAATAAGTGAAATACATTTCGGAAAAAAAGAAATACCCCTTGCCACATCGGTAAACCCGTTTTATAGTGCCTTTTATGAAGGAAACAGGGAAAAGACTGGAAAAATTACGGGAATTTATGAAGACCAGGGGATATGCCGCCTATATCATCACCGGCGGGGATCCCCACATGAGCGAATATGTGGCGCCCCGTTGGCGGACGAGGGAGTATTTCTCCGGATTTTCCGGCAGCGCGGGGGTCCTTGTGGTCACCCCGGGCAAAGCGGGGCTCTGGACCGATTTCCGCTACTGGATACAGGCGGAGGGAGAGCTCTCCCTATCGGGGGTGGACCTCTTCAAGGCCGGGCAGACCGGGGTCATTCCCTTCATAGACTGGATCGCCTCGGAACTGAACCCGGGGGATGTGGCCGCCTGCGAAGGATCCGCCGTTTCCCTCTCCCAGGCCCGGGAATGGAGCGGCCGCCTGAAGGGCCGGAACATCTCCCTCGCCGACAGCGGCCCCCTTCCCAACGGGCTCTGGGAGGACCGTCCCGCCGCCCCCGCCACGGAGCTCTATACGCTGCCCCTCTCCCTGGCCGGGGTTGACCGGAAGGAGAAGGCGGAGCAGGTGAGGCTGCTCCTGGAGCACCATGGCTGCGAGGGCACCTTTCTCTCCTCCCTTGACGATATTGCCTGGCTCCTGAATATCCGGGCCATGGATGTGAAGATGAATCCCGTTGCCCTAGCCTACTGCTGGCTCGGAAAGGAAGAAACGATCCTTTTCACGGAGATGGGAAGGATCAGGCCGAAATCCGCCGCGGAACTGGAAGCGGACGGCGTTCGGATCAGAGCCTACGGCGATTACCGGGATTTCCTGACGACCCTGTCCCCCCGGAAGATCTACCTGAGCGGGGAGAGGAACTCCTGGGAGATCGCCAACCTGCTGCCCGCCGATGGGGAGACCCGGAACGGAACGGAACTGACCGCGGTCCTCAAATCCCGGAAGAATCCCGTGGAAATAGATTGTTTCCACAAGGCCATGGTCCAGGACGGGGTGGCCATGGTGAACTTTCTATGCTGGATCAAGGGGGCGGTGAAAAAGGCCCCCCTCTCCGAAACGGACGCCGCCCGCCGGCTGCGCGAATTCCGGGCCGCCCAGCCCGGGTTCATAGAGGAGAGCTTCTCCCCCATTTCCGCCTACGGTCCGAACGGCGCCCTGTGCCACTACGATCCCAAGGAGGAAACCGCCGCCCTCCTCAGGGAGGATGGCATCTATCTGATCGATTCGGGGGGACAGTACGAAGGGGCCACCACGGACATAACCAGGACCATCGCCCTGGGCAGTGCCTCGGAGGAGCAGAAAATCGACTATACCCTGGTACTCAAGGGCCATATCCATCTCTCCCGGGCGGTCTTTCCCGAGGGGACCCGGGGATTCCAGCTCGACACCCTGGCCCGTCAGTATCTGTGGGACCGTATGAAAAACTACGGCCACGGGACGGGCCACGGGGTAGGGGCCTTTCTGAATGTCCACGAGGGACCCCACTCCATCAGTTTCCGGCTGCTGGATTTTCCCCTTCTGGAGGGGACCGTCTCCTCCAATGAGCCGGGGCTCTACCGGGAAGGGCGCTACGGCATCAGGATCGAGAACCTCATCCATACGGTACGGGCGGGGGAATCGGAATTCGGGGAATTCCTCAAGTTCGAAACCCTCACCCTCTGCCCCTACGAAAGGGAGCTGATCGACCTCTCCCTCCTGACCGAGGAGGAGCGTCGCTGGGTAGATGAGTACCACCGCCGCGTCTTCGATGTGCTGTCCGGGCTTGTGGACGGGAAGAGTGAGAACTGGCTGAGAAACGCCTGCGCCCCCCTCTCCTAGGTCGGGGTAGTTCTCATGGCTGTTAAGGGAGAAGAGCTAAAGCGGGTCACAAAACTGAGCTATTCCGCCGGATTTCTGGGGGTATTCTGGTTCATCGTGGCCAACCCCCAGCAGATCTGGTCCATTTTCCTCACGAAGCAGATGGGGGCCACCTCCTCCCAGCTGGGGGTGATCGTGGGGCTCACCCAGATCGTGGCCGTGCTCCATCTCAGCTCCATCTTCTTTTACAGCCAGCTCAGGAAGATCAAACCCTTCTGGCTCATCACCTCCATCATCCACAGGGCCCTCTCCCTTGGGATGGTGTTCGCCGCCCTCTATGTTTACCGGGGGGGTGACAGGCATACCGCCCTGATTATAGTGGCGGTCTCCACCGTCCTGAGCCTGGCCCTGGCCAACACCAGCTCCGCGGGCTGGTTCACCTGGATGAGCCGGCTGGTGCCCCCCGGGTCCCGGTCCACCTTCTTCGGCAGAAGGTCCGCCATCAACCAGATGTCCAACGTGGCCTTCTTTTTTACCACGTCCTGGATCCTGGACATTTTCAGCGACCGGGCCCTATTGGTTTACTGCATCATCTATTTCGTGGCCACCCTGTTTGGCATTTCCGATATCCTCCTCCATATCGGCATCCCCGATCAGACCCCACCCAAAAGGAAGGGGAACGGCACCTTCAGCCCCTCCCTTATCGCGGCTCCCCTGAAGAACCGCCGCTTTCTCTATTTCTGTTTTGTCCTGGGCTTTTCCATCATGGGCTTCAGCATCACCAACCCCTTCCTGGCCCCCTGGATGGTGGACGATGTCTACGGCCTGGGAGCCCCCAACCTGTGGATAGGCATCACCGTGGTCATCTCCCAGACTACCTGGGTCCTCACCGCCTCCTTCTGGGGCAAGGTCATGGACCGTCTGGGGAAGAAGGGGGTGGTCATGATCGGCTCCGTCTTCCCCGTCTTCTGGCTCTTCTATCTCCTGGCCAACGGGCAGAACTACTACATCTTCCTCCCCCTGGTCGCTTTTTTGACGGGCCTGGTGACATCCGCCTTTTTCGACGGGCTCCTGCAGATTACCTACTCCCTCTCCGACGAGGAAAACCAGACCGCCTACATGGCCTGGCACTGGGCCTTCTTCGGCGTGTTCGGGGCTATCGGACCCTTCGTAGGGGGCGCGGTGCTGGACTGGGCCAACGGGGCGGCGGCCAGGGTGGGCCTTTTCACCTACGGGATTCACATTAATGTGGTCATATCCGTGGCCCTGACTCTGTTCGGCCTCTTCCTCTACTCCCTGGTCGACCTGAAGGAGACCCCGGTGAGGAAGATCATCCGCATCGTCATGAACCCGAACATTTTCCGGACCATGAACTCCCTGGCCGTGGTGGAGAAGGAGAAGAAGGTTCCCGGAAAGGTGGAGAACAGCCTCAGGCGCATCAGCGGGACCACGGGGCTTCTTGGGGAGCCGGAGATCATCAACCGCCTCCACGATCCGGAACGGGAAGTCCGGGAGGAAGCGGCCCGGACCCTGGGGCGCATCGGATCGGAGCAGGCCGTGGACGCCCTGATCGGGGAGCTGACCGACACGGATTCCACCATCCGCGCCGTGGCCGCCCGTTCCCTGAGCAAGACGGGTAACCGCCGGGCCATCCCCTTTCTCATAGGAGCCCTGGCGGATACCTCCGAGGAGCTTCAGGAGGTCTGCGCCGAGGCCCTGGGCGATATGGACGAGGGGGAGTCGGTGGAGAAGCTCCTCGACATGGTCAAATCCTCGGAGAGCGAGAAGATCAAGGTGAGCGGCGCGGTGGCCCTCTCCAAAAAGGGGAGGAGGGAGGCGGCGGAGGATATCTTCGTCCTCATGAAGCAGTCGGGAAACCGGGTCTTCCGCAAACAGCTTGCCATCGCCCTGGCCAACATCCTGGGAAAGCCGGGGGGGTTCTACGCCTATCTGCAGGGGGACTGGGACGAATCGTTCAATAAATTCTATGAGGAGGGGGAGAAGCTGATCTCCCGGCTCATCAGGAAGAACTCCCCGGTCCTTCTCAAGCATCTGCGCAAGGAGCTGCTGCCCTCCCTCAAGGCCTCCTACGGGAAGAGGGAGTACAACCGGGTGGTCAGGGGTCTCAAGCAGATGGTGCTGGAGATCAGCTATGCCCTCTATCAGAAGACCGAGAAGGAGCTGGAGGAGAAAAACCTGAGGATGCTCTTCTGGTTCCTGAATCTCTACGACGGGGTGGAACCCTCCCATCTGGACGTACTTCTCTGCTTTTACGCCATCGTCTATGGACAATATCTGGATTTTATGTAATAAAAAAGTGATAGTATAAAAGGGTTTACCAGTGCTGACCAGTGATGACGAGCTGAAGCTTCGCAGGAATATTGAAAGTTATTATCTTCCCTCTCAGCTGATTAACGCCATTTCGGAAATCGGCATGATCCCGGAAACCTC
>QKAI01000395.1 GCA_003246505.1 Spirochaetaceae bacterium
AGGAGATGGAATGTCTCTTTCCCCTTCTTTCTGAGGGGGGGATCCTGCTTCTGGATGACTACGGCCACTTCCGGGGGGCCGCTAAGGGGGTTGACGAAGGGTTCCGGGCCTTCGGAATAGAGCCCCTACTTCAGCGTGTTGATTATACCGGGCGCCTGTATATCAAGAAGTAATTCCTCAATGACTTTATAAAAATCCTCTCCCCCGAAATCGGGATAAATCCCCTCCGCGGAGGCCCGAAGGAGCAGATTATGGTCGGCCAGGAGAAAGGTGGGATAGTTCATGACCCCCCATTTCCCGGCGGCCCGGCCCTCACGGTCCTTATAATCATCCCTGTTTTCCGAAACAATTATCACATGGAAGGGACGTCCGGCGAAACGCTTTTCCAGGTTCAGGAGCCCCTCTCTCATCTCAGGGGAGAAAGGATCCTCTCCGCCCAGAAAAGCTATGAGAAGTACGGAACGGCTGCTCCCGTCGATAATTAAGCCGGCCCCATCCCCGTCAATCAGCCTCGCCGGAGTCAGCGGGACGGGCATGGGAAAGTAATGAAACCCCATGAGCTGAATGCGGGAAATGTCCTGGGCGGATATAAGTGACAGGAAAATAAGGAATAAGGGGCATAGGATGATTTTGCGGTTCATGTTTATCATAATATCAAAAAAATATGATTTTTGCAAAAAAAGTATTTTAATAATTCAGCGGTGAAGGTATAATTCAACAACTGTTATGTGGATATTAATCGTTTTATTAATCATCGGTTCAGCCCTTTTTCTTTTGAACCTGACCTCGGGAAAAATGAATCGATTCCAGATTATCAGTTTCTATTCCAAGGGCAAGGATGCGGGCTTTAAGTGGCACGAGATAAGCATGCTGTGGAAAGCGGCCGTGCTGGCGGATACGGAAGTCCCTTCGAAGATTTTTTTCTCCCTCGACGAACTTGACAACTGCATTAATCTCATCAATCAGAAATACGGCATCCTGGACAAGAAGAACCAGACCGATCCCGCCGTCCGGGAACTGGTGAAGAAGCTTTTCGAGTACCGCAAGAAAGTGGAATTCAGCAAGCCCCGGTATAAAAGGGGCCTTAAGACGACTCGGGATATTCCCCTCAACCAGATTATGAAGATCCGGACCTCCGATGCGGGGATCCATACCACCCAGGTCTGCGGCAACACGGATACCTATATCGTTATAAGCTATCCCAAAGGGGACCCTGTTCCCGTGGGGTTCACCTGGAGGGGTCGGGTTCTTAACGTCTATTTCTGGAGGGATAACGACGCGGGATACTTTTTCCAGAGCCGGCTTATCGACTCCTACAGGGACAGTGAAAACAAATTTTTCCGCATGGCCCATACGGACCATGTCCTCCGCAGCCAGAAAAGAAAATCCGTTCGGGCGGAGGCCCAGTTCGCCGCCCAGATGTACCGTTTCAAATCGGCCGCCTCCTTCAACAACAGCATAGAGACGAATCCGGGGCTCTTCTGCGTCATCGTCGACCTCTCGGAGGACGGGGCCGCCGTGCGGGTCGGGGGCAGGGGCAAGAAGGGCATGGCCATGAAGCTTCAGTTCAAGGTCCGCGAAAATCTCATTGTAATCAACGGGGTGGTGAAGAGCGTCGATTTCAACCTGGAAAAGGATCAGTCCATACTCCACATAGAACTGATGCCCCTTGAAGAGGCCACACGTTTCGTTATTCTTTCCTACGTCTACGATGTGGACCGAAGCAGAAAGAGGAAGAAGGCGGTCATGGAAGAGGGCATCAGGAACAGCCAGGAGAAAATTGCCGGGGACCTGGTAGAGGTGGAGGAAATAGCAGCCGCCGAGGAGACGGATTAGGCGGTTGTTTTTTCCCCATCTATTTATTAAAATAGGGTAAATAGGAAAAGGAGTCACAATGAACCTATCAAGGAAGATAATTCCGATGTTAACCGGCATCATGGCTGCCGGTTTCTTTTATTCCTGCGCCGGCGGTCCCGAGTCGACCGGTACGGCCGTATCCGGCGGGGACACGGTTGTCGTCACCGAGGACAGGGGAAAGGAAGATACCTACGAAATCAGGACTTTCGATGTGTATAAAATCTCCCGGGAGAGCTATTTTCTCGACGACGGTTCGGAAAACGGCTATAAGGAGTATTTTTACGATGAAAAGGGGAATATGACCGGAATGGCCAATTACCGGGGTTCGGGGGAGCTTCTCTTTGAGGAGAAGTATACCATGGACGATCGGGGCCTGGCCGTGAAATCGGAGCTCTTCGACAGCGAGGGGCTGACGTCCTACACGGTCTATACCTACGACGATCAGGGCCGGACCCTTTCGGAGGACTACTTCAACGGCAAGGACGTCTTTCTCTCCGGATCCCGTTTCTCCTATGACAACCGGGGGCGTAAGGTCAAGTGGGAATCCCTTGATGAAAACAAGTCCCCCGTCCTCAAATCGGAATATGTCTACAAAGGGGATGACCTTATCAAGATCGCTTTCCTCACACCCCTGGACAGGGAAGACGGTTCCCTGGACTATACCTACGAATCGGGCCGGCTGGTGAAAGAGACCAGCATCAACAGCGCCGGCAAAGAGGAAAGGCGCACCGAGTATGAGTACGCCGGGGGCAGGGTTGTAAAGGAAAAGCTCTTTCAGCTGGGCCGCCTGTCCCGGGTCAATGAAAATGAATATGACGGGGCGGGCAACCTCTTGAAGGTTACCACATACAACAGATCCCAAAAGCTCATGGGCCATACGGAATACGCCTATGTCAACTTTCAGGAAGAGAAAAAGGTTCTCGTAAAATAGGGGGAAGGGATGAAAAAAATCACCATAATTACTATGATTTTCTTTCTGGCAATCTCCCTGTACGCGGGGGATATGGCGGAGATGTGGTCCCGCCTTTATGCTAATTCAACCACCCTGGAACAGAAGGTGACCGCCATGGAGAAGATGGTTCTCCTGGACGATCCCTCCCTGGAAATGACCTTCACCTCCGCCCTGGATGAACTGCTGAATGGCAACATGGCTTCCCAGTCAGTCGGACCGCAGAGTTATGTCTGGGAGAATCTGGTCAGGATGTCCATGAACGAGCTGGCCCAGTTTCAGGCGGTGGATGCGGCCTATCTTCTCTATCAGGTTGTCAAGAATTATTCGGGCATCATTAAGGCCGACGCCATCATGGCCCTGGGCGATATGCGCGCCACCGATTATTCCGGTGACATCGCCATGCTTCTCAGAAATCTGAATATGAACGCCGATCCGGACAAGAACAACGCCGAGCTGGAAGCCTACAGCGCCATATATGCATTAGGCAGAATGAAGGCGGTGGAAGGATTCTCACCCGTGTTCTATGCCCACGTGGGCTGGTATTCCCGGCGTACGAGAACCCAGGCGGAACAGGTCCTGTCCGAAATGCTAGAGGACCCCTCGGAGGAGATCCTCAAGATCCTCGTGGATGCGGATTATAAGCAAAAGCTCATAGCCCTGAATGTGGAACTGGAATCGGGAGCCTCCCCCGATGGGAAGGAGAAGGTTGTCATAGAAGCCCTGAAACTTGGCGTGGAAAGCCATTCCTCCGATCCTACGGATAAATCCGATCTTTATCAGCTGAGGGTCATCGCCCTGACCGCCTGCTATCAGCTCGGCATTTCCAATGTCTCCTCCCTGGAGTATCTTGCCAGAGCCTACAGGGAAGCGGATAAGCTTGAGGAGAAAATCCTGATTGTCCAGGCCGTAGGGACCAACGGGAGCGATCAGGCCATAGCTCTCATGGCCGATTGGCTTACCGTTTTCCATGAGAAAATGCTGAGCGGACTGAATCCCAACAATGATGAGATAACCCTGATCACCCAGCTGATATACGGTCTGGAGATTTCCGGTAATGAACTGGCCAAACCCGTATTAAGCGAAATAGAGATTTACGGGTATTCCAATAAGATCAACCGGGCCGCCGCTGCGGCTCTGAAGAAACTGGAATAGTCCCGAAATCGGAGTTTTCGGAAAAAAGCCTCTGCCCATCGGGTATGAGGCTTTTTTTATCCCTTCTTTTCCTTACCCTGATTCAGCTAATTCTCACCGGTGCGGATTTCTATCTCCCCCTGGAAAATATCCGATATGGATCGGCCTGTCTTACGGAAGATCTGGACCGGGGAGAGAGAACCGCCAGGCTACTCATCAGGGAAGTCTCCACCGCCGACGGAATTAAGGCCGGTGCCTTTCTCTCCCGTTCCCTTACCTTTCCGGCCCAGGACAATTCCCATCTGAACGGGGAGATTATAACCCTTTCCTTTATAAAGAAGGATGAGAGCGGTTATGTTCTTGAGGGAATCCGTTTTACAGGAACC
Organism: Spirochaetaceae bacterium; assembly: GCA_003246505.1. GTDB lineage: Bacteria > Spirochaetota > Spirochaetia > DSM-2461 > DSM-2461 > SZUA-368. The sequence goes on from QKAI01000395.1 coordinate 4,327, forward strand.
TATAGCAAACCCCTCTATAGGGTGAGGGGCGATTTTATCTTCACCATTGAGAGTCTTCTCTTCCCTTTGGGAGAATCGGGAACTCTGCTTGTGGCTCT
>QKAI01000224.1 GCA_003246505.1 Spirochaetaceae bacterium
TTTTTTGAAACTCCGTTTCTGTTTTCATATAATTCATTTTCTGTTACCATGGAAGAAACCGAGGGGCAAGGGGGAAGCCGACCATGGATAGGAAGAAGAAATCCACCCTGATACGCATACTGTCCTATGTCAGGCCGCACTGGTACTACTACGGGGGCGCGATAATCTGCGGGATTTACAAGTTCGTGGTCCCCGTATTTCTCATAAGGTATTTCGGAAAAGCCATAGACATCCTTCAGAGCCGGCTGGGGGGAACCCTCTCGGTGGAAGAGGCCTGGCAGGAGATTCTGAAGCTTATCGCCTCGGTAGTCCTCATCATCGTCATCAGCCCCCTGCCCACCTATCTGCGCAGCACCCTCTCCCAGAAGGGCACCGCGAAGAGCATCATGTCCCTGCGCTGCGACCTGTACAGCCATGTCTACAAGCTCTCCCATACCTTTTTCGATACGGCCCAGACCGGGACACTGGTCAGCCGGCTCATAGGGGACATTGACAACACGAAGAACTTCCTGGGCAATGCGGCCATAACCGTGTGGATGCACATGGGGCTCTTCGTGATCATCGCCTCCTACCTCGTCTCCCTCAGCCCCCTCCTCACCGGGGTGGCGGTGCTTCTCATCCCGGCGCAGATCTTCATCTTCTCCAAGCTGGGACGGCGCATGAAGGGGGTCTCCCATGAGATTCGGCGCAAGACGGCGGAGATGGCCGGCCAGACCCAGGAACGTTTTTCCGGCATGACCGTGGTCAAGTCCTTCAACGGGGAGGACCAGGAGATCCGGCAGTTCGGCCGCATCTCCCGGGATCTGGTTTCCGAATACACCCGGGCGGGCCATCTTTCCGGGCTGAGCCAGTCGGTGCTGCAGCTGATCAACAACCTGGCCCCCCTGCTGCTGCTCTCCGCGGGCACCGCCATGGCCCTCTTCCGGCCCGAACTGGTCAGCCTCAGCATTCTGGTGCAGTTCATGATGATGCAGGGTCAGCTCTACAGCCCCTTCGCCTACCTGAGCGAAACCATCATCGTAACCGCCGAAGCCCTGGGCTCCCTTGACCGTGTTTTCCAGCTCCTGGATACGGAACCGGACGTGACCGACCGGGAGGGGGCCCGTGACCTTACTGGAGTGCGGGATAAGATCGAGTTCCGGGATGTGACCTTCCGCTACGGGAGCGGGGAGAAACCGGTCCTGAACCGGCTGAACCTGACCATACCCTGCCGGAGGATGATCGCCCTGGTGGGCGAGTCGGGGGGAGGCAAGTCCACCGTGGTCAAGCTGCTCAGCCGGTTCTACGATGTGGCCTCCGGGGGGATTTTCGTGGACGGGACCGAGATCCGGGATATCCGGGTCGCCTCCCTGCGGCAGCAGATCGCCCTGGTTCCCCAGGATCCGGTGCTCTTTTCCGGCACCATCAGGGAGAACATCCTCTACGGCCGCCCCGGTGCCACGGAGGATGAGGTCCTCGAGGCGGCCCGTCAGGCCTTCGCCATGGATTTCATCGTTAAGCTGCCCCTGGGGCTGGACACGGTGGTGGGGGAGCGGGGGCTCCTGCTTTCCGGAGGTCAGCGGCAGAGGATCGCCATCTCCCGGGCTTTCCTGAAGAACCCCTCGGTGCTTATTTTCGATGAGGCGACAAGCGCCCTGGATACGGAGAGCGAGGCCATGGTGCAGGAGGCTATGGAACGTCTCCAGAGGGACCGGACCAGCATCGTCATCGCCCACCGTCTCTCCACGGTCATCAATGCGGACATGATCGCCGTCATAGAGGGGGGGGAGCTGATGGAACAGGGGAGCCACGGGGAGCTGCTGGCGCGGAAAGGCCGGTACGCGGCCCTCTTCGAGAAACAGTTCGGCAGGGAGAGTTAATCGCCCTCCAGATCGTAGCGGGGGTAGAGCGCCTTCGCGCAGGAGGGGCACAGGCTGTGGGAGAAGTCCGCGTTGCTGTTTTTCCGGACAAAATCCTCCAGCTGGGACCAGTGCCCCCGGTCGTCGCGCACCTGTCCGCACTGGCTGCAAATGGGCAGGATCCTGTGGAGCAGGCGTATCTGCTCCTCCGTTTTCCTCTTCTCCGTCAGATCCCGGATGGCAATGACATTGACCTGTTTCTCCCCGTAGAGGGCGGTTTTCTCCCGGGCTTCCGTGGGGAAGAGGGTGCCGTCTTTTCTGAAGCCGGTCACTTCGTAGGATCCGGGATTGTCGGTAAGCAGCGCCCTCTGCCTCTCCCGTTCCTGAGGACTGACCAGGTCCATGGCTTCCATCCCGATCAGCTCCTCCCCGGTGTATCCGAACATCTCCGCCGCGGCCCGGTTCCCGTCTATGATCTTTCCCCTCACCACCAGGATCACCCCCTCGAAGGTGGCCTCGGAGAGGCTCCGGAACCTTTTTTCGCTGGACTGGAGCAACTCCTCCGCGCTTTTCCGGGCCCCGATCTCCTGCTGCAGTTTTCTGTTCCAGAGAAGGGAGAGGATGAGTATGGTGAGGAAGAAGAGGGAGACGAGAAGGACCCACTTGAGAATATCCCCGGCGCTGACCCCGTGCTCGTAGCGCACGGAGAGCCATCGGTTCTGAATCGCCCCCACCTCCTCCGGGGAGAAGGAGTCCAGGGTCTTGTTGATGATTCCCACCAGTTCCGGCCAGTCGTTTCTGACCGCCATGGCCTGGTCGTGGGAGCCGAAGGGGGTGGGGGCGGCCACTTTGACATTGGTGAAGCCCTGGTTCATGATGATGTAGCTGCCCACGGTCAGATTGCCGATATGGGCGTCCACCAGGCCTTCGGCGACCTCCCTCAGGCACTTCTCCGATACGGAAGGCCCCTCTATCACCTTGAGGGTGATCTCGGGATAGTTCTCCCTTATCAGGTCGGCGATGACGAATCCCTCGGGAACGCTGATGGTTTTTCCCCTGAGATCCTCCACTCCGCGGATGAATGGGTAGTCCACGCGGGTGTAGATGACCCAGGGAAGGAATAGGTACTCCTCGGTGAAGAGCATGTCCGATTTTCTCGACTCGGTGATCTTCGCCGTAAGGATCAGGTCGATTACTTCATGCTCGGCGATACTTTCCAGAGCCATGACCCAGGGGACGTCATAGCCGGAGACAAAGGTGTACTCAATTCCGTGGCGATCGAAAATTTTCTTGATATAGTCCACAGAGATCCCCTCGAAGGTTCCGTCGCAGAACTGGAAGGGGGGCCAGTCGGAGACGCGGACCCTTACCCTGTGCCCCTCCGCCAGCCAGGCTTCCTCCTCAGCCGTGAGGGGTATGGGATCGTCCACTCCGCCCCAGAGGGCGGGGAGAAGAAGAAAGAGGAAAAGGAGCCGCAGCGCCGATTTCCCGGTCATTTCCCCGTACCCTCCCCGGAAGCGCTGACGACCCGGTTCTTGCCCGCCTTCTTGCCCATATAAAGATAGCGGTCCGCCTCGGCGACCACTTCCTCCCAGGATCTCCGGTTCCCCGCATCCCCGGCGACGCCCAGGGTGGCTGTGACCTGAATACGGCGGTCCCCGGAGATTTCAAAGGGCGTCCCGGAGATAAGGGTTCTGAGTCTCTCAATGATCTCCAGCCCCTTATCATGATGGCATTTCCTGAGGACTATGAGAAATTCCTCCCCCCCCCAGCGGCCGATATGATCCTCCTCCCTTAAATTGTCCGAAAGCCGTCGTACCAGGGATTTCAGAACCCTGTCCCCGTCGCTGTGGCCGTAGGTGTCATTAATGGCCTTGAAATCATCGATATCCAGGAGGGCCACCACCGCGGGGCAATCAGCCCCGTCCCTCATTCCCAGGGTTTCGGCCAGGTGTCGTTCCATGAAGCGGCGGTTGTAGGTACCGGTCAGACTGTCCCGGTTGGCCCTGTCCGTCATAATATTATGGGCCACTTCCATCTCCTGTTCCGTCCGGAGAAAGGTCTTCCCGTAGAAGAAAAAGCTCAGGGTTATGACCCCCAGGGCCACGGTCAGGTTGATGAGGCTCAAAAGGGAGTCCCAGGGCGGGGCCAGTATGATGAGGGGGGCCCGGTTCCTCAGCAATCCCCAGAGAGTGAAGGTCAGGATAAAAATGAGGGGGACCAGGATCTTTTTAAGGAGGACAGGGACTTTTTCGGCGATGGTGATGAGGGGGATGAGGGCCAGAATGAAGATATAGGTGTCCGAGCTCCAGCCGAAGAGCAGACAGAATCGGACGCCCGTATAGATAATGGTGAGAATCCCCAGGGCTATGGCGATGCGGCTGTGCCCGCTCCTGGCGGAGATATGGCAGATGAGAAAAATGAGCGACAGCAGCGCTTCTTCGAGAAGGAGGAAGTGAAGACCCATAGAAAGGCCCCAGAGGCCGTAGACAAGGGTCCCCCCCATGCCGTAGAGGTAGATGCTTTTGGAGAAAACCGCGTTTCTGTCTCTCGTCTCTTCTCCCATGATTTCATTAT
>QKAI01000100.1 GCA_003246505.1 Spirochaetaceae bacterium
ACTGCAGCCCCACACTGTCATCCTCGGTGATATTGAAGAGATAGTTGGCCTGAACCCCCTCGAAACGGGGAGCGTAGGCGCTCAGCCCCGCCTGAATGGTGACCACCGAATTGTCGGGCAGGGCGGGAAAATTCACCCCGGGAAACAGGGAGAGGGCAAAGGTCACCTCCTCCTCCCCCTCCGCCTGGGAATCCCCCCGGAACCGGGTCCAGGCGAGTTTCCTTGTCTCGAAATCCCGCTCGGTGAGGAAGAACTGACCGTTCCGGCTCAGTTCCACCTCCGCCGTCAGGACCCGGTCCCCGTCGGCCCAGTTGACCCGGTAACTGCCCGCGGGCAGGGCCATTTTGAAGGTGTCCTGCTGGTACTTGGAGAATTCCGCCACAAGCCTGTCCCGGTCGGAGCGGATGGAGAAACGGCCGGAGAGTTCCCCGGAGATCATCAGGGCGGAGGTGGGGATGGTCAGGTCCGTGAGGACCAGGTCCCCCGTTCCGGTCAGCTGGATCTCGTAGGCCGGATGCTGGGGCCCGCCGATGGTGGACTCCGTGGAGGAGAGGGTCTCCCGGAAGGTATGCTCGTACACTTCGTTGAGGGAGACCCGACCGTCACCGGTGTTGTCCGCCGCGCCCCGGAGGCCGGCGATGAGGTAGTAGGTGAAGAAGGATCCCTCGATGCGGTCCGACTCCTGGGAGAGCTCCGTCTCCGAACTGGAAGTCAAGAAGGCGTGCCCCTCCATGCTGGAGGACTCGTCCATGAGGAAGGGGGAACGCCTCTGCCCCCCCTTGGAGCGGGTGAACGCCCCGGAGGAGCAGGAGTCCAGCACGGCGATGACCACGTCCGCCCCGGAGGCGTCCAGATCGTCCCGCACCGTCTTGTAGGGGAGCATTTCGTCGGTGAGCATAAGGCCCTGCTCGTCGGAGTGGCCCGAGTAGTAGAACATGATCTCCGTGCGCCGGACCAGGTTGCTGACCCGGTTGATCCGGCCGGTGAGATACTCCAGGGCTTCCCGGATATCCCGGGAGGAGGGGTCGATGAGGAGGAGGCTGTCCTCCGGATCGATTCCCCCGATGTCTTCCATGGTCTGATTCATGGACCGGGCGTCGTCGTCCGCGTAGAGGAGGGTCTGCCGGCCCTCGCCCCCGTTGTTGGCGCCGATGAAGAGGCCGAAACGGCGCACCTCCTGGGCCTCCGCGGCAAGGGGAGTTCCCCAGGCGGATCTGAACAGGGCGGCACCTGTCAAAAGGATGGTTAATATAACGGTTTTTTTCACCGGACTATTCCTCTTTGTCTATAGATACCGCGTATTGGTTCAATTTTCCAATTCCCCCGGCATTCAGGGAACTGGATTTGATGATTTCCGGAATATCCAGTATTCGGTCAAGGCTCCGGGCTTCCCGGGAGAGGAGGTCCACCACGGGATCCACGGGGAAAGTTCTGTCCGACAGGAGCAGGTAGAAGGTCTCGAACCGGGGCGCGTCATCCAGCTCGTAGGCGAAGTCCAGGAGATGGTCTCCCCCGGGGAGCAGCTTTTCCGCCAGCCCCCCCTCGGGAGCCAGATGCCTCGTCACCAGGCCCCGCCCGTCCACGGAGAGGATGATGCCGTAGGGGGTCTTCGGGTCGATCCGGTACCCCAGCTGAATCAGGTCCCCCTCCCGGGCGGGGGAGCTCCCGTCCAGCACTTCCGTGGCCATGCCCGAATTCCGGTAAAGGGTCAGGCCCGCTTCGGTTTTCCCCTTCATGCGGGTCAGATCCTCCTCTCCGGTGGAGGGAAGCAGTCCGGGGAGGAACAGGCCGAAGACGACCATGGCCGCCGCCGCACCCACGGTAGCCAGGGTGAGGTGGGCCCTCTTTACGGTCCGCTCCGCCTTTGCTCCCCTTAGCTTTTCCCCAATCTCCCGGGCCATGGCGGAGGGTCGGTAAGCGGCCAGTATCTCCTGGTCCGACTGAAGGATTTCCCCGACCTCCCGGTCGATGGAATCGGCATCTATCTTTTTTTCCCACCCCTTGGGAAGTTCTCCCAGGCGGTATAATTCTGTCATGATTTTTTTATTATCCATATTCGGTCTCTCCCTTAAACCTCTCCGCCCATTTCCAGACCGGCCTCTCTGAGCTTTCTGAGCCTTTTCCTCACCCCTGAGACGGAAAGGCCGCACAGTTCCGACGTCTCCTCCAGGGTCAGGCCGTCCATGTAATGGAGCACCGCTATGGTTCGGGTGGACGGTTTCTGCCCCGCGAAAATCTGATCCAGAAAAATCCGGTCCACCGCCTTATCCTCAACCCGGTCCATGGCAACGATCCGGTCCAGGACCTCGTTATTGCCTACCAGGCGCTTCTCCCTTGAGAGGATGTTCAGGCAGTGGTTGGTTGCCATAGTGTAAAGGAGGCTGGAAGGGTAGGTCGCTTCCAGGCTGTGCTTCCGGTCTAGGACCTTGACAAACACATCCTGCATGGCGTCCAGGGCCAGGTCCTCATCGGTCAGCATCTGCCGGCACCGTCGGAGGACCATCGGTCCGTATCTGGTATATAAAGCTTCAACGTCAACGGCCAGAACTTCCTCCTTCCCCAGCCCTAATCTTCGTCCTCACAGCCGCAGTCTTCGCAGTCCTCGCACCAGCACCACTTCCAGCAACCGTAATTATCACGCTCTTTCCTCTCTCTCTTCTCCCTGCCGCCGAACTGATAGCCGATCTGAAGGGTCGTCTGATGGGCGGACAGCTCCGTCACGGGTATCCCCGCTCCGGGGACCAGATTGTTCTCCGGCCTGTAGCTGTAGCGCATTCCCAGGATCAGCCCCCCCTCGAACACCGCGTTGACACCCGCGGAAAGGGAGGGATAGAGGGACATGTTCAACTCGTCGGCGGTATCCTCATCCAGCCAGGAGACATACCCCGCGTTACCTATCCCGGCCTGTACATAGGGATCAATAAAGGTATTGTTCCCGAAGAGATGGTAACTCATGAATACCTCACCCTGCCAGACCGCCTCCCCCGGGCCTGAGGTGTCTTCGGCGTCATCCAGCCGGCTGTCCCCCATGGCCTCCATACCGAATCCCAGATTCTCACCGACCAGTTCCATGCGCAGGCCGCCCATGTGGGAAACCTCCCGCTCATCGTCCCAGTCCATGATGGCCCCCAGGCGGAATTTTACCTGAGCCGAAAGCCCCGCGCAAAGCATTAATGCTGTAAATATCAGGAATAACCTTTTCATTATCGACCTCTCTGTTCGCAAGATATACCTATGAAACAGGGGGAGTAGAAAAAAGTGTTACCCCGAATTGAGAAATTTGAGACAACGGAGCTTAGGGGTTAACCCGGACCGCACTTGACCTGTAGGGCCTATCCGTTTACCCTGTCCCTACAGAAAAGAGACCCAAGGCGAGCTAAGGAGGCCCTTCATGGCAGGGAACAGTTTCGGACAGTTATTCAGGATCACCACCTTCGGAGAGTCCCACGGGGGCGGGGTTGGCGTGATCGTGGACGGGGTCCCTCCCCTGCTGGAGCTGTGCGACGCGGATATCCAGAAGGAGCTGGACCGGCGCAAGCCGGGGCAGTCCGCGGTGACCACCCCCCGTCAGGAGACCGACGAGGTCCATATCCTGAGCGGCGTCTACGAAGGAAAGACCACGGGCACCCCCCTGATGATGCTGTTGCACAACCGGGACCAGCAGCCCAGCGCCTACGACGATATCGTGAATATGTTCCGCCCGGGCCATGCGGATTACACCTACCTCAAGAAGTACGGGATCCGGGACCACCGGGGATCGGGTCGGGCCTCGGGCCGGGAGACGGCGGGTCGGGTCGCCGCCGGTGCCATCGCCCGGAAGATCCTGAAGGCCCGGGGCGTCACCATCACCGCCTACACCCTGCGGGCGGCGGGCTTCGGTTGCGAGACCATCGACCTGGACCAGATAGAGAAAAACCCCATGCGCTGCCCCGATCCGGTGGCGGCGGCGAGGATGTACGAGCGGATCGTGCAGCTGGCGAAGGAGGGGAACAGCACCGGGGGCATGGTGGAATGCCGCATCACCGGGCTGCCCGCGGGACTGGGGGAGCCGGTCTTTGACAAGCTGGCGGCGGACCTGGGCAAGGGGGTCCTCTCCCTGGGCGGCGTGAAGGGCTTCGAATTCGGTTCCGGCTTCTCCTGCGTGGACATGCTGGGAACGGAGCATAACGACTGGATGGACAGGGACGGATTCCAAACCAACAACGCCGGGGGCACCCTGGGGGGAATTTCCACCGGGGAGGATATCCTCTTCCGCATCGCCGTAAAGCCCACCTCCTCCATCGAGGCGCCCCAGCGGACCGTGGACAAGGAGGGGAAGGAACGGGAGATCGTGACCATCGGACGGCACGACCCCTGTCTGTGTCCCCGTATGGTTCCCGTGGTGGAGGCCATGGCGGCCCTGGTCCTGGAGGACC
>QKAI01000247.1 GCA_003246505.1 Spirochaetaceae bacterium
GATCCCTACAGGGCCTATTATTATTCGGTTATAGCCGAATATTATCGCAAGAACGATGCCATGCCCCTGGCCGAGGATTATTACCGCCGCATCGTCTACAACACTCAGGATCTGATCCTGGGGGGAAAATCTATCCATCTCCTTATCCTCAAGGAGTGGCTCTCGGTTTGCGATACCCCCGATGAACGGATCATTATCTATAAAATGCTGATAAATGATTTCCCCGAGCAGATCAACCTGGGTGAGTGCTATTACTATCTGGCCAAATCCTGCGAAGACAGGGCGGATTTCGACGAATCCCTGGCATACTATCGGAAATATCTGGACAGCCCGAACCGGGAGATACCCGGCGTCGTTGATGCGGACGAGCAGGTGATGGCCCTTCTCCGATTCCATGATTCGGATAAATCCTGGACCTTCGAGACCCAGGACGATCTGGTAAACGCCGTAAAGTACGCAATTTCCCGACGCCGCTGGGACCTTCTTCAGAAGTATCAGTCCGATAATTTTTTCATCCTCAGCTGGAGCCAGAAGATGATGAACCTGGACGAGGATGTCACCATAGGGGATCTCTCCAGCTATCAGTACACCCGCATCTATTACAGCCCCACCCTGGAAAGCTTCTCAAACGATAAGGAGGCCTTCCTCAAGACCTGGGGTTGGTCCTACCGGGTCAAGCCCTGGTATCTCTATTTCAAGGAGATTGAGTATCCCCTGGATCCGGAGATTAACGGACGGTGGGAGTGGACGGGAATTTACATGGGACAGCCCTTATAGGTAGCTAAGGAGGGGATGATGCGAATCACGGGGATATTACTCATTATATTATGGCTGCTGGCCCCTCTCTACAGCGAAGAAAACATAACAATCGAGACCCGTGAGGACTGGATGGGCGGTGAGATTCTCTTTGATATCTCCGTGGCTCTCCCCTCCGGGGAGATGAAGCCCACCAATCGTTTCGTCGCCGAAAGGGCCATAGAATCGGAAGCCCCCGGACTTATATCGGAGGAGCTTCGCGATCTTTCCGTCGATTCCTGGGATAAAATGGGTTCCCTCTACTACTCCAATACGAGCTTCTTCGGCAGACTGGAAAATCTCATAGACAACAGCAATAAGGTCTTCAGCATGACCTCTCCCGATATGAAGCGGTTCATCATACGCTACAAATTGAACTTCTTCCCCGATCTTGTCAGTCTTTTCATCGCCCACGACAGGCCGGTCACTCCCGACTATATTTCCACCCTGGGAAGCGACCAGGAATCCTTCACCGGCCTGGCCATCTACGCGGGTGATCCGGTCGGTTATCATGGCACCGATGGGAAAATACTTCTTGAACCGGCTCTCTTTCCTGCCGTTTACGATGAGGATATGAATCTGATCTTCGATAAAACCTTTGTGGAGCCGGAATTTATTAAAAGCTGGGGCATGGTGCAGTACACCGATACCATTCCCGACAGTTTTCTGGAAACCCGCGATAGGATTGGCATGAAACCCCTGAAGATCTCTCTGAGGGAAGTCTATGGACGCAACAAGTGCGACCCGGTAATATCCCGGGAAGACGGTAGCATGATCCTGTCCAGTCTTGAAATCTCGAACTGGCTCCGGGAAGGTCGGGTTTTAATCATTCTCGGCCGTTGATAAAGCTCTTCTTTTTCTATAGAATACCAGTTCTATGAACAAGAAAAAAATTCTCCTATTATCCATAGCAATTCTTTTATATGTAACCGGTTGCCAGGGAAATCTGGGTTACGGCATTCTTTACTGGTCCGACGATGAGGATCAGATCGCCACCGGCTCCACCTTCAAGATCCTTGCAAAATCCGATATTAACGATATCTACCTCGCCTTATTACCGGAGACGAAGGAGAAAAGGGAATTCGAGATGTGGCGGGTTGGACTGTTCGACAATGAATCCTCCCGGGACAAGGCCATGGACAGGTTTTCCCAATACATAAGCACCTATGCGGAGTGCCAGAGGAATCTGCCCCTGAGAGCCGAACCGGACTCCTCCTCCGAAAATATTTACAAACTCAGGGAAGGGCAGATTCTCAAGGTAATAGACAGGGAGGGGGACAAGGTCCAGATCGGAAGCATGGAAGGTTACTGGTACCGGCTTCTGACGGAGGACGGCGTCATGGGCTATACCTTCGATTACTATCTGACCGTTTACAACGACACCCCCGACGGAAGGGACGTGCTGAACGCCCGTCAGGAAGAGGATGTGCTCCTGGACAACGTGGTGGATTTCAACTGGCGCCCCGAATATTATTACGATATGGTTCATGATAACCGGATTGATATGCGCAGCTTCAGGGATGAGTATCGTCTTTTTATTAACGGGGAAAATAAAACGATATACCTTAAGACGGCAGAACGGGAGGTTTCCGTAAATTATGAGAAAATCGCCAATACGGCTTATAAGAAGTATGCCTTCCTGGGAACCTCCTTCCGTATTGAGATTTATTCGGATTACCTGATTTCGGTCCAGTACAATTTCGAAGACCGGGAGTACAAGGATGCCTTCGTGCGCCTTTCCACTCCCGTAAACGACCTGATAACCCGCGCCCAGGATGCCCGGGATGAGCAGCTTTTCGCGCTGATAGACAACGGACCGCTTTACCGCAGCCAGGTTTACGGGGATCTCGAGTTCCAGGAGGGGGGTCGGTTCACATGGACGAAAAAATCAGCCCTCATAACCAGAAAGGTCATCTCCTCGGCGGCGGGGGACAATGGGAGAATATCTTTTAATCTCTTTCCTCATAATGATATAAAGGATAAATACCAGGGAGGAATGACTCTAATCTTTGCCAATGGAGAAAGGATCTACCTCCTTTTTACGATAAGGGAAAACGGGATCCAGTTTCTTCAGATTCCCGACAGGTATATCAATGGTCAGGCTGTGGTCACAACGGATAATTTTTACGATCCCATATCCCTGTTCTTCTCCGCTCCCGCCCATTCCGGGGCATCGGTTATGGCCGGCGATACTGTAACAGAGTAATGGCGTTTCTTCAAATCTCCGGACTTTCCCTGGCCTACGGAGACAGGGAGCTGCTAAGGGACATTAATCTCAATCTATCCGAGAAGAGCCGCATCGCCATATCCGGTGCCAACGGATGCGGGAAATCCACCTTTCTGAAAATCCTTTCCCATAAAATTGAACCGGACAGCGGCAATATCTCCCTCCAGAGGGATGCCACCACGGGCTATCTCCCCCAGTCCGGGCTTGTACACCAGGGGAAAACTCTCTACGAGGAAGCGGAGAAAGCCTATGAGGATCTGAAGCTCCAACTCATCCAGGCCGATAGAATCGGGGAACGGCTCAAGGATCCCCGGATGGAACACGCCGAAAGGGACAGCCTGATTGAGGCTCTCCATCTCATCCACGAAAGAGCCGAAACGAGCGGATACTACAACAGGGAAGGAACCATCGAAAGGATCCTGACCGGTCTCGGATTTAGCCGGGAGGACTTTACCAAGGCCGCATCCGCCTTTTCCGGCGGCTGGCAGATGCGCATCGCCCTGGCGAAGCTTCTTCTCCAGTCCCCGGATTTCCTTTTCCTGGACGAACCAACAAACTATCTGGACCTGGAAGCCCGCAACTGGCTGAGGGACTTCCTAGCCTCCTATCACGGAGGGGTGGTCCTCGTCTCCCACGACAGGTACTTTCTTGATTCCACCATCAATGAGGTGGGGGAACTCTTCCTGGGGAAATTGAAGATATACAAGGGAACCTATACCAAGTATCAGAACCAGAGGGAGCAGGAACTGGAATCCCTGATGGCCTCCTACGAACAGCAGCAGGAGGAGATCGCGAAGCATGAGGACTTCATCCGCCGTTTCCGGGCCACGGCCACCAAGGCTTCCCTTGTGCAGTCCCGGATCAAAATGCTGGAAAAGATGGAAAAGATCGTGATTCCGGACAATCTGCGGAAAATGTCCCTCTCCTTTCCCGACCCTCCCCACTCGGGGAAGATCGTGCAGGAGATCACCGGCCTATCCAAAAGCTACGACGGGAAACACCGGGTGATAAGGGATTTCTCCTTCGTGCTGGAGAAGGGGGAGAAACTGGTCGTCACCGGAGTCAACGGGGCGGGCAAATCCACTCTCATGAGGATTCTGGCCGGCAAGGACTCCCGGTATGAGGGGGAAGTGAAAAACGGGGCCCATGTCTCGATAGGCTACTTCGCCCAGGAGCAGGATAAGGAGCTGGATCCGGAGCTTACCGTAATGGAGGAGCTGGAAAGGAGCGCCTCCACCTCGGACATTCCCCGCCTCCGGACCATGGCCGGGGCGTTTCTCTTCTCCGGGGACGATATCTACAAGAAGGTGTCCTTCCTTTCGGGGGGTGAGAAAAACCGGCTGGCCCTTTTGAAGATGCTCCTCCAGCCCTTCAACCTTCTCATTATGGACGACAAGGATATTCTCCTCGATGCGCTTAAAAAATACAAGGGAACCCTGATTTTCGTCTCCCACGACCGGTATTTCATAGAACAGCTGGCGGAGAAGGTGCTGGAGCTTTCCGACGAAGGGGCCCGTCTTTTCCAGGGGGATTACAAGTACTATCTGTGGAAAAAAGAGCGGGGAGACGGGGCGGAAGAGAGCACCCCGGCAACTCT
>QKAI01000099.1 GCA_003246505.1 Spirochaetaceae bacterium
CGGTGGGATGGATTATACTTTATTAAATACTTTTATTAAGTATGTCATTAACTATATCATCTCCCGATCACCCTGTCAAATAAATTTACATAAAATCAATAAATCATTTTTATATATAAAAATATCAACCAGTCCATCTTGATAAAAAACTGAGGAAAAGCTATTATGGGAGAAAAATGAAAAGCAGCAGAGCCAGTAATATCGAAGTTAAACGGATAAACCGGAACCGTACGTTCCGCTATGTCAACAGCTTCGAAAGGATATCCAAACCGGAGATAGCCCAGTCCCTGGGGCTGAGTCTTCCCACGGTCCAGCAGAACGTCAGGGAACTCATAGCCCTGGGTCTCGTTCGGGAATCGGGGACCTTCGAATCCACCGGGGGGCGCAAAGCGTCCGCCATCTCCGCAGTCAAGGGGTCCCGTATGGCCGTGGGCGTGGATATCACCCGCCACCATCTGGGCATTGTCCTGACCGATCTTTCCGGGACCACCCTCATTCACGAACGGGTGAAGCGGAATTTTGAAAACAGCCGAGCCTATTACGCCGATCTGGTCCGCTGGATGACCCGCTTCCGGGAGAAAAATACCGCCGCATCCCGGTTCCTGGGTTTCGGGATCTCCCTTCCCGGAATCATTGACCGTGAGAATACTGCCGTACTCTACTCCCACGCCCTGGGGCTAAACAATCTGCCCTGTTCCGTCATCGCCGAAGGGCTGGAGGATCCGGTCTTTTTCATCAACGATGCCAACGCGGCGGGATTCGCCGAGAAATATCATGATCCCCATCCCCGGAACGGGGTCTATCTCTTCCTGAGCCAGAGCGTGGGAGGGGCCCTTCTTCAGAGCTACCGGGAGATCCTGAGCCGGGATCCCCTGGGGGATGTGATATTCGGGGGAGACAACAACAGGAGCGGCGAATTCGGCCATATGACCCTCTACCCGGAGGGGATGAAGTGTTACTGCGGCAAGACGGGCTGCGTGGATTCCTACTGCTCTTCCCGGGTTCTCACATCCGACGGGGGGGATGATCTGAAGTCTTTTTTCACCCGTCTGGAGGGTGGGGATAGGGAATCGGCGTCTGTCTGGTCCCGTTATCTGAGAGATCTCTCCATCGTGGTCAACAACCTGAGAATGTTCTATGACGCGGAGGTGATCATCGGGGGGGAGGTGGGCCGGTATATCGGCCCCTGGATGGAGGAACTGAGGGAACTGGCTGCGGATCGCAACACCTTCGAGCGGGACGCCTCCTACCTGTCCGCCTGCCGCCACCGGGTGGAGTCCTCCGCCTTGGGGGCTGCTCTGGTGCAGGTGGAGCGGTTCATGAGCAATGTGTGAGCGGTCTTTCGATCAGAGCGGGGGAGTCGAAAAGCCCCATGGGGAGCACCCGGTACTCATCGGTGTAGAGGGGGCCCTCTGTTCTGAAATCCTCCCAGCTGATGCGGCTGCAGCCGGCAAAGCTCCTGTGAAAGGGCCCCATCAGATTGCGCAGATGTCCCACGATCTCCACTTCCACCCGGTTTTCCCGGTCCCAAAAGAAAAGGCCCGCCGCCTCAAGATCCTCGTCTCCACGAAGAAGGGGTATCGCCTCTCTCCCGTTTATCCTCACCAGAGCCAGAGCCCCCGAGAAGCGCCCCAGGCGCAGCAGAAGATCTTTCCCGGCCTGTTCCCTGTCCAGCGGAGGAAGGTCAAAGCGGTAGGTGACGTCTCCCCCGTAATGGTAGAGGCCCTGTTCTGTCCAGTTTCCCAGATGCAAGTGGGAGGTCAGAGCTCCGATCCGGCGATCCGGAGAAACGGCAAAGCGGCCGGTCAGGTAGATTTCCTCCAGTTCGATTCCTTCATGGTACTCCATCCCGATTTCCAGAATATTCTCCCCTGTGGTCAGTCCCTCCAGACGGTGTTTAATCAATGACCTGTCCAGGAAGGTCTCTTCGGTGAGAAAGCAGGGAACGCCATTGCAGATCAGGGTGAACCGGGAGGATTTCTCTACAGCCGCGAAAACCGGTCCTTCGGGCAGGGCATCCACGTAAAAGGAGAAGCTCAAGGTCAGGGGACAGGGGGGAATGTCCGATTTTCCGATCCAGGTGTAACGCTGGGGGGCACCGTTATAGTAGACCGGGCGCATGCCCAGTCGCTCCCTGATCGCCCGCTGCCCCCGCCACAGCAGGGTTTCCCCCTCCCAGGGGCCGTCCCCCACCCGTAACCGGCACCGGTCCAGGGTCAGGGTGTTCTCCCGGGAGAGTTCGTAGGCGGTCCGGGCGGGAAACCCCATGACCAGGGAGGTGACGTAGTGGGGATGCCGATAGGGAAGGACCAGGGGCATAACCCGGGGGGGGCGTGAGGGATCGATGAGAAAGACCTTCGTCTCCTCCGGACGGAACAGGGTCTGGAGAATCATCCCCTCTCCCTCTTCGGGAAGGCTGACCCCCAGCTCCGAAAGGACTCCCGAAAAAAGGTCCAGACTGCTCAGGGCGCCCCTTCCGGAGAAGCGGAGCTGCACGTCCCGGTCGCCGTTCCCCTCCCCGTTCACCACGGTGAAAATTTCATTCCCCCCGTCGATCCGGGCCATGGAGAGGAATCCCTCCGGTTCCCGGCCCACCCCGTCGGTGAGCCGCAGGGGCCTTTTCTCCCCCTCTCTCAGCCGGGGGATCAGTTCTTCGTAATCGGCGACTGTCAGGATCCTTTCCCGGAGCGCGGGAGGATAGGCTTCGAGGCTTCCCCCAATCCTTTCGGGGAAGGCCCCCACCCAGTAGAGAGTCCCTCCCCGGGTGACGAAATCGGTCAGAAGGGCCACGGTGGAAGCCATGAGGGTGGCCACGGGGGGGACGATGACCGTGCCGTAGGTCTGTCTTCCCACCCTTACCCGGTTCCCTTCGATGCGCCCCTCCTCTCCCATGATGATCTCGTCGCCGAAGTCGAAGTCGAACTGGGCCTCAAGGAGATCCTTTACGAAGCGGTTGAGAATGTCCCCCTCCCGGTTCAGATCAAGGATATGCCTGTCCAGCCATCCCATGTTCATCTGCCGGTTCTCCAGATCCTCATCCATGGCCGAACCGGACTTCATCCAGTAGCTGGCCATGGGATGGATGAGGAGGATGTTCCTCCGGACCTCCCCCCGGGTCACCGATTCGGAGAGGCGGGCGAAGTAGTCCTCCATGATGTTGTTCCGGGGCCACCAGCTGCTCTGGTAGTTGAAGGAGGGGGGATAGTCCCTTTTGCGGCATCCCGAGAGGGAGTAGAGGGCCAGGTGCTGGCAGCGCTTGTTCACCCCCATGACGAACTGCCAGTCCCCCACCCTCTTCTGGCCGGCGAAGCTGAATTCCCAGCCCGTGCAGCCGTAGGTTTCGGTAAAGACCGTCTCCCTTCCGAACTGGTTGGCCACGCTGGTACACTGTTTGACGGTCAGGTACTCCTGCCGGCAGTCCCCCAGGATGTCGATTCCCGGGGCGTGCATGTAGCGGTAGTGGGGCATGGCAGCGCCGGAGACGCGCACCGAGTAGCCCAGGTCGTTCTCGTAAAGCACGTGGCCGGTCAGCTCCAGGCCGTTCCCGTCGCACCAGTCGTAGAGCTGCTTCATGTAGGAGGCCTGGAAAAGCTCGGTCAGGGTCAGCCAGAAGTCGTGCCGTCCCTTCTCCTCTCCGGGTCCGTGGAAGAAGAGGAGGGGCAGGATCTCCCCAACCGGATACCCCCGCTTTTTCCGGAAGAATCGGGGGAAGACCGAGGACCAGGGCAGCCAGGGGCGCCCGGGGGTGAAGCGGGAGAAGAAATCGCAGAAATTCGGCTCGTCCGTAAAGAATCCCCGCACGGTTTTCCCGAAGTGGCCCCGGAACCGGTCGGCGTATTTTTCATAGGTCATGTCCAGGAAGCAGCGGACGCTGCGGGGATTCAGATTGTCCGGGGGGGCCAGATTGTTGTACCATTCGCTGGGGCCGGAGATCTCCTCCCGGCAGAGGAGGACCGGATCCTCTTCCCGGGTTATCCGTCCCGGTCCCAGGGGGGCGAAGGATTCCAGGCGGCGGGGATCATGGGCTGTGAATTTAAGGGAGTAGCCGGCGAAGATCCCATCCCCCGTCGGATCCGCCCCGGGGGGCAGCAGTTCCGCGGTCAGGGCCCTGGCGGTGAACTCCCCCGGCTCCACCTTGGAGACGAGGCCCCCCGCGCTCCCCGAGGGCCACTTGTCCTCGTCGTAGATCCAGGCTTCCATATCATGGCTTTCCGCCTCCTCGAGGGATGCTGCCACGCAGTCCATCCACTCCCCGGAGAGGTATTCCGTCTCCAGCCCCTCCCGGGAGTGGATGACGAAGCCCCCCATGCCCCGGGCGGCCATCTCCCGGACCTGCCGCCGCAGCTCCCGGGGATCCAGTCTGTCGTTCCAGGCCCAGAAGGGGGCGGATCGGAAAAAGGAGGATTTCTTCATG
>QKAI01000244.1 GCA_003246505.1 Spirochaetaceae bacterium
CCATATGGAAAACATGCTCGGCAAGGTCCGGGACAGGGAGCTGATCGTAGGCCCGGAGCTGATTGATGTAATATTCCACGGGGTGGGCATCATCCGGGACCTCATCCAGGTCCTGGAACAGTGCGGCTCCTCCAAAGCCTGCATCGTGGACGGCTTCCAGTCCTATACCCTGGCCCCCTATATCCAGCTGGTGGAGAAGATCACCCGGGAATTCAAGAAGAAGAAGCTGGGGGAAATCCTGAGGGATATGGGAACCATAGACGATTCGACCCTGCAGGCTCTCCTCAAGAAGCAGAGCGAAAAGGAGGGGGCCGTCTTCGGCCAGCTCGCCCTGGAGGAGAAGGCAGTCAAAAAGGAGGACCTGGACCGGGCCCTCCAGGAACAGTCCCGGAGCCGCAGCACCGCGAGTTTCGTCCGGGTCAGCTCCTCCCGTCTCTCCGCCCTGGTGGACATGGTGGGGGAACTGGTGGTGAACCAGTCCATGATAAAGCAGAAGATACTCCGGGGGGGGGACTCCCTCAGCGAGAACGATATCAACCAGCTGGCCGAAGTGACCTCCTCCCTCAAGGAGCTTGTTCTTTCCATGGGCATGATCTCCCTGAGGGATATGTTCCAGAAGCTCCGGGTGGTGGTGCGCAACGCCGCCCGGGACCTGAACAAGGTGGTCTCCTTCGATATTCAGGGGGAGGAGACCGAAATGGACCGGTCCCTGGTGGAGGCCATATACGACCCCCTGGTCCATATGGTCCGCAATTCGGTCAGCCACGGCATCGAAAGTTACGAGGAGCGGCTGGCTTCGGGTAAGCCGGAGGTCGGAAGAATCGCCGTGACCGCCGAATACCGGGGCAACGGGGTGGAGATCTCCGTCCGGGACGACGGGCGGGGGATCAATCCGGAGAGAATCGTGGACAAGGCCATCGCCCTGGGGTGGATCGAATCCTCCAAGCGGAACGCCTATATCCGGGACGAGGCCTTCGTTTTCTCCCTGCTCTACCGGCCGGGCTTCTCCACCAAGGACCAGGCGGACAGCATCTCCGGACGGGGGGTGGGCATGGACGTGGTCATGCAGAACATCTCCCGCATCAACGGAAAGGTGGAGATCCAGTCCGAGGTGGGGAAGGGATCCCTCTTCCGCATCAAGCTGCCCCTCACCCTGGCCATCATAGACGGCTTCGTCACGGAGATCATGGAGGAATTCTATGTCATCCCCTTCGAGGCGGTGGAGGAGATCCTGGTCAACACGGAGCTGAACCTGGTCCCCTCCGAGGAAGAGGAGGTCATGGGGGAGTCCCGGGGAAAATATTTCCCCGTGGTGGATGTCTTCAAGATCCTTACCGGGGCCCCCGGCGTTTACAGGGGGAATTTCGTCTATGTCCTTATCAAACATGACAATACGGAATTCGCCATCCCCGTGAACCGGGTCCTGGGAAAACAGGAGATCGTTATAAAAAACCTGAACGAGGTAACCCGCCGGCAGAAGCTATTCTACGGGGGGACCATATTCGGCGACGGATCCATCGGATTCATCCTGGATATGGAAGAGATCATCGCATTCCATAAATTAGCTGATAACAGCAGACCGGCCGCCGGTCATCTGGAGGATACACATGAAAAGTAAAAAAAGCCTGAGCCTTTCCGTACGAATTATCGGAATCACCCTGATTCTTCTCACCCTGATCTTCACCATGCTCACCTATCTGGTGTCCACGAAGATCCGGGAGGGTGTTTTCGAAGAGCAGTCGCAGAACGTGCTGCGGTCGGCGAATCAGATCAAAGTCACCCTGGACGAGACGATAACCGGCCTCTCCCGGCGCCTCTCACTCTTCGCGCAGACAAACAGGATGGTCGACGCCATGGTGGCGGGGGACAGGGGCGAACTGGAGGGCATTACAAAGGAGTCCTACGGATCGGAACCCTTCTTTGAGAATATGACCATAACGGACCGCCGGGGGGTCATACTCATGAACTATCCCGACAAGACCAAGACGGGCATGTCCCTGGCCGAAAAACCCTATGTCTCCCGGATTCTGGAGGGGGACATGAAGGGGGAAATCTCCCCCCGGGGAGAAATCTCCCCCCTGTCGGGTGAACCGGTGGTGAATATCACCGCCCCCATCATGCACGAGGGCCGGCTGCTGGGGGTCTACCTGGCATCGGTGAATCTGGGGAAGTTCGCCATGGAGTTCATCCTTCCCCAGACCTACGGTAAGACCGGCTACGCCTATATGATTGACGACAAGGGAATAGTTCTGGGCCATCCCACCCTCCCCCTGGTTGAATCCAGCCTGTGGCAGTACCAGTTCACCAAGGACATGGTCCAGAGCGCGGGCAGGGACGGGCACGTCCATTACGAGTGGACCGACGGCTGGAAGTACGCCTTCTACTCTAAGCTGGACTCCCTTCCCTGGATAGTGGCCGCCTCCATCTATGACGATGACCTGCTGGAACTCTCCCGGCAGTTGCAGAAGAACATCATCGTTATCTCCCTGGTCTCCCTGGCCGTTCTGGGCGTGATCCTGCTTGTCTCCATCATCTTCTTCGTTTCCCGGCCGATCAACCGGATAAGCGTGAGAATCGCCGAGGGGTCGGAGCAGCTGGAATCGGCCTCCTATCAGATCTCCTCCTCCAGCCAGGAGCAGGCCTCCTTCGCCACGGAGCTGGCCTCCAGCGTGGAGGAGATATCCTCCAGCATAGAGGAGCTGCAGTCCGTGGTGGAGCTGAACACGAAGAACATCAACCAGAGCGAGCTGATGATGCGGGATACCAACGAGGGGGCCCAGAAGGTCACCTCCCAGATGGAGGAGCTCAAGGGCGCCCTTCTGGAGATAAACGAAAACAGCCAGCAGATCGTCAAGATCATCAAGGTCATTGAGGATATCGCCTTCCAGACCAACATCCTGGCCCTGAATGCCGCCGTCGAGGCCGCCCGGGCGGGCGACGCGGGGCGGGGCTTCGCCGTGGTGGCCGACCAGGTGAAGGACCTGGCCCAGAAGAGCGCCGGCGCGGCCAGCGAGACCGCCCTGTTGATAGACAAGGCGATCAAGAGCGTGGACCGGGGGGAGCAGCTGGGCGAGAAGGTTCTGGAGATCCAGCTCAAGGCGGGGGAGATGACCCAGAAGGTGGCCACCCTCCTGGACGACGTGAACCGTTCCAGCCAGGAGCAGATGCGGGGCATCAACCAGATCACCTCCGCCATCACCCAGACGAACCAGGGGGTTCAGCAGTCCGCCGCCAGCACCGAGGAGACCGCCGCCGCGAGCGAGGAGCTCCTGAGCCAGGCCGGGGAATTGAATGTGCTGGTGGATGATCTGAACCTGCTGGTCAAGGGGAAGCTGGAGGAGAAGAAAACCTCCGCCGCCTCCCGCCCCGGTACGGCGGTGACCGCCGCCGCGACGAAGCTCATCGCCGAAAGAAAGACCCCTCCCGCCCCCGGGCCGGCGGAGAAGAAATCCGCCCGGGAGGTCATTCCCTTTGACGATGACGGGGAAGAGGGATTCGAGGAATTCTAGGAGGAAGACCCATGACTATGACAGGAACGGCAAAATACCTGGTCTTCTCCCTGGGCAATGAATTCTACGGGATTCCCATAGAAGCGGTGAGGGAGATTATCCGCTTCGAGCAGCTGACCCCTGTCCATGACTCCCAGGAGTACATCATGGGGGTCATAAACCTGAGGGGTAAGATCATCCCCGTGATGGATCTGAGGCGCAAATTCGCCATGCCCTTCCGGGAGTACACGGACAAAACGGTGCTGATCATTCTGGATGTAGACGGATCGGGGGGGGCCTATCAGGTCGCCCTGTCCGTGGATGCGGTCCACGAGGTGACCACCCCCGGAGCAGGGGATATGGAGAGGATTCCCGAGATCGGAATGAAGCTGAAAAGGGACTATCTTTCGGGCATTCTCAAAACGGGGGGCCGGATGACCATGATCCTTGAGATAGGCCGGATCATCTCCTCCGACGAGATTATCGAACTGGACGGGGGAGAGGGGGAATGATAAAAGTTCTCGTGGTGGATGACTCAGCCCTGGTGCGTCAGGTCCTGGTCAAGGGACTGGGCGCCTATGACGATATAGAGATTGTGGGGACCGCCCCGGATCCCTATGTGGCCCGGGAGATGATCGTTGAGAAGCATCCCGACGTTCTGACCCTGGACATAGAGATGCCCCGCATGGACGGGCTGACCTTTCTCTCCAAGCTTATGGACAGCTACCCCCTGCCGGTGATTATCGTCAGCTCGGTGACCACCAATGACAACCAGGCCGCCTTCAAGGCCCTGGAACTGGGCGCCTTCGAGGTGGTGAACAAGCCCGGGGGCAGTATTTCCGTGGGAGAGGTCATACAGGATGTGTACATGAAGATCCGACAGGCTTATAAGGTAAAGGACTCCTTTCTGACCCGCCGGAAGG
>QKAI01000269.1 GCA_003246505.1 Spirochaetaceae bacterium
AAGGGTCAAGCTTCAAGGGGGGGAATTCCCCCCCATGTCCGGGGGCTTCTGGAACAGAAAGGTAAAAACTGTTACAATGGGGCATCATGAAGGAAAGAGCCGAAAGAAAGCGCCTTATGACGCTTCAGATTCTCAAGGAATCCCCCGAACCCATTTCCAGCCATACCATCCGGGAACTCCTGGCCGAAAGGGGCCTGGAGATAAGCGAGCGGACCGTAAGGTTTCACCTGCAGGCCCTGGACAACATGGGTTTTACCGCCTACAAGGAAAAAAAGGGACGCTATATCACTCCCAAGGGGCTTCTGGAACTTTCCCGCAGCCATGTCTACGAAAAGGTGGGATTCCTTTCCTCCAAAATCGACGATATGACCTACCGCATGACCTACAACTACCATACGGGGGAGGGAAAGGTCCTGGTCAATATCAGCCTGATAGAAAGGAAGGATCTCCTCGCCGCGGTGGGAATGATCGTTCCCTATCTCAAGACGAGGTTCTCCACCGGCGAGATGATAACCCTTTTTAGGGAGGGGGAAAATCTGGGGGAGATCGTCATTCCCCAGGGATACGTGGGCATCGGGACCGTCTGTTCCATCACCCTCAACGGCATCCTCCTCTCCTCCGGCGTACCGGTCATGTCCCTCTTCGGCGGGCTTCTGGAGATTACAAACGGCAAGGCGGAACGGTTCACCGCCCTCATCAAATACGAGGGGACCAGCCTGGACCCCCTGGAAATCTATATCAAAAGCGGCATGACCAACTGCACCGGAATCATAGAGGACGGGAGCGGGCAGGTGGGGGCCAGCTTCCGGGAGATACCCGCCAGCAGCCGGGACTACGTGGTATCCATCAACGAGGAGATCAAGAAAATCGGCCTGGGGGGCTTTATCGAGATCGGCTATCCCGGGCAGAGCCTTCTGGACATCCCCGTGGCCCATGAGCGTTGCGGCATCGTCGTGGCGGGGGGGCTGAATTCCGTCTCCGTGGCCCACGAGGGGGGGATCGAGGTCATTTCCAAGGCCCTTTCCGGGCTGGTGGAGTTCGACCGGCTTTTCAAATATACCGAGCTGATGGACCGGGCAAAGGAGATCCTCGGGCAGGAGTAATCCCCGGGGAAACTTGTCCTTATCCCGGGGACTATGGTATAATCTTCCGTCATGGGTAAAAAATTCGGCACTTTCCGGGGCGTCTTCGTCCCCTCCACGGAAGCAATACTGGGAACGGTTCTCTTTCTCCTGCTTCCCCTGTTAACGGCGGATCTGGGATTTCTTCCTATGCTCCTCATCGTTCTGCTCTCCCATACGGTTACCCTTTCCACGGCCTTCTCCCTGGCGGACTGCGCCACCAATCTCAACCATATCGAGGGGGGAGGGATGTACGCCCTCTCAAAACTCTCCCTGGGCCGGGCCATGGGCGGTTCCATCGGCATCCCCCTCTATCTGGCCCAGGCGGCCAGCGTGGGATTCTACTGCATCGGTTTCGCCGAGCCGCTCCATCCCCTGCTGGCCCCTTACCTGGATTTCATCCCCCTCTTCCGGCTGGATTCGCCGGAAGCCCTTCTCATGCAGAAGCAGTTTCTCGCCTCGGTCTTCCTTGTCCTCTTCTTTCTCATAGTCATGGCGGGGGCGGACTTCACCCTCAAAATCCAGTCGGCCATTCTGGTCGTTCTGATCCTGAGCGTCCTCTCCATCTTCTTCTCCCCTTTCCTGGGAATAGAGAGGGAAGGGAAGCCCCTCTTCACCGGGGGAATCGCCCTTTTGGGAAAGAGACAACTGACGGTGGCTATCTTCTTTCTCTCCTTCACCCAGTTCTTCCCCGCCGTGACCGGTATCAGCACGGGGATCGGGATGAGCGGAGACCTGAAGGATCCCCGGAAGAGCATAGTGACGGGAACCTTCCTGGCCATCCTCTCCACCATGGGGGTCTATCTCCTGGTGACCCTGATCTTCGCTGCCATGGACAGGAGCCTACTCATCTCGGGTTACGAGGAGGGAATGCCCCGGGGCGCCCTCCTGACGAATCTCCTGGGCCTGGGACAGCCCTTTCCCCGCAATATACCGGGCATCCTCATCCTTCTGGGGGTCCTCTTCGCCACCAGCTCCTCCGCCCTGAGCGTTTTCATGACCGGACCGAGGACGGTTCAGTTCCTGGCCCGG
Organism: Spirochaetaceae bacterium; assembly: GCA_003246505.1. Lineage (GTDB taxonomy): Bacteria > Spirochaetota > Spirochaetia > DSM-2461 > DSM-2461 > SZUA-368. The sequence continues at coordinate 2,154 of QKAI01000269.1, forward strand.
GACAACATCCTTCCGGGCCGTCTGAATTTCCTGGAAAAGGATTTCGTAAAGGGGGGGGAGGAACCCCGCTTCGCCGTGGTGGTGACCTTCTTCTTCGGCCTGGCCATCATCTGGATGGGCAGCATCAATCTGGCCGCCACCGTGGTGGGCATCCTCTTCCTCGTCGTTTACGGATGGGTCAACCTGGCGGCCTTCCTGGAACGGTTCAGCCGTAACCCCTCCTTCCGCCCCACCTTCCGGGGGCACTGGTCCGTCTCCCTTTACGGCTTTCTGGCCTGCTTCGCCACCATCTGCCTCTTCAACTGGGCGGTGGGCATCATCATCGTCATTTCCCAGTACATCATGTTCCGTCTCATCCTCAGGTACAAGTCGGAGGGAATGATGGAGGGTGTCTGGTGGGGGGTCCTCTTTACCCTGATAACCGGTTCCCTGCAGCGCATCCGGACCATCGTGCAGGGGACTCGGAACTGGAGGCCCCTCCTGGTCGCCCTCTCCTACGGGACGGAGCGGAAGTGGTGGAAGGAGATGGAGGAACTGATCTCCAGCGTTTCCTCTTACCAGGGGCTGGTCAGCCACAACATCCTCCTGACTCCCAAGAAGTTTGAAACGGTTCCCCAGGAGGAGGAACTGAAGGCGAAGGCCTCCCTCATCAGCACCGCCTCCCCCGCCGACGCGGCCATCACCCTGATCCAGTCCGGGGATATGTCCGGCCTTGATACGAACACGGTCCTCCTGGAGTACAATGAGAAGGTGGACTCGGTGAAAATCCTTAACGCGGCCTCGGAGCGGAACAAGAACATCATCCTTTACAAGGGGCTCGACTCCACCGTGGACAGCCGCATGGTCCGGGCCCGGGGCAAGCGCCTGGACATCTGGTGGCGGGGGGAGCGGAACGGCAATTTCATGGCCCTGCTGGCGTTTATCATCAACGGGGGAATCAAGGACAGGGAGAACCGTTACGGGATTAGAATCCTCCGCATGGTCCGTCCCGGGGAGGATGTGGCCCGGGCGGAGGAAGAGCTCCAGGACCTTTTCGCCCGGGCCCGCATCAACGGGGAAGTGGTCATCCTGCCCTTCCGGGAGGAGCCCTTTACGGATATTCTGGCCGCGGAATCGGCGGACGCGTCCCTCATCATGATGGGGATCCCGGGAAACTATATGGAAAACAACCGGTCCATTTTCCGCTTCAACGAGTTTTTCTTTACCAAGGAAATCAGCCGCTACAACCGCATGCCCCCCATTCTGTTCATACGGAGCGTGCGGGCCATATGCCTGACGGAGGATTAGAGCGTTCATGTCGGAGAAACATCTGTCCCTGAAGGCTCTGATGGGCCGCGACAGGGAGATCCTTGATATCCTCAAAGAAAACGATATCCTCCTCCGCTGCCGGAACACCCGTAGCGGCAGGGAAACGAATTCCCGTTTTTCCGTGCTCTTCCGTAACAATAACCGGTTCTGGGAGCTGGATAACTGGGAGTTTTCCCTTCGGGCTGAGGACGGGGAGGCCCTGGAGCGGCTCCTGGCCGAGAAAAAGAATCTCATCAAAGGGGATATCTCCGCCCTCGTCCTGGAAGAACGGGCGGGCCTCAATGCTCTTCCGGCGTACGGACGGGAGTATGATGAGGTGGAAAAAATGAGCCTGGGAGAACGGGAGAAGCGGCTCGAACACTCCATCGAGACCCTGGATGAGGCCCTGAATCAGCCCAAAATCTCCTCCCATGACATGGCTTCCCTTATGACCGATGCGGCCATCTATTCCACTATCATCAACAAGGTCAGTATTGAGGAGATGCAGCGGGAGGAGAATCTTGTCGCCAGGAGGGAGCTTCTGCAGATTACCGAGAAGACGGAGACCCTCATGACCTCCTTCGTGGAAGCCCTCTCCCGCAACTACAATCTGAACCATACGGCGGAAACGATCATAGAACAAACGAACGGGGTTACCTCCCGGCACATGACCCGGGTTTTTCTCCTCTCCATCCGCTTTCTGGATGATGTGCGCCTTGAGTTCGAATCCGCCGGTCTCTACAAGAGACTTCACGGCAGAATGAAATCCTATCTGCCCCTTTACGAACCCCTGAGGGAGAGATACCCCCTGGCCCGGTTCGACGCCTCCTTCATACTCCCCGAACCGATCCGGTTCAAGCAGAAGAAGATGGAGGAGATCATGCTGGGAATTCTCCTCCATGATCTAGGGAAAAACCGGAATCTTCTCTATTTCGACGGGGAGACTGGATACGACAGGGAAATCATCG
>QKAI01000023.1 GCA_003246505.1 Spirochaetaceae bacterium
GCCATTGAGGCCATTCAGGAGGTCGCTGCAAGTACGCTGCCCAGAGGATATGACATTGCCTGGGAAGGTTTGTCCTATGATGAGGCCCAGCGTGGTAATGAATCCATCTACATTTTCATGGCGGGGTATAATCGGGTATCCTGCTATCTATACGGAGTGCGCGTGTTCCTGAAGAGAATGGAGCTTCTGGGCTTCAAATCCTTTGCCGACAGAACGGAGATCGTTTTCAACGAGGGCATCACCGCCCTGCTGGGGCCCAACGGCTGCGGCAAGAGCAATATCGTCGACTCCATCAAGTGGGTTCTGGGGGAGCAGTCCACCCGGAACATGAGGGCGGAGAAGATGGAGGACGTCATCTTCAACGGCACCGAGGGGCGCAAGGCCCTTAACGTGGCCGAGGTGACCCTCTACCTGTCCAACGAGGACAACCTCCTGGAGCTGGATGTGCCCGAAGTGGCCATCAAGCGCCGTCTCTACCGCTCCGGGGAGAGCGAATATCTCATCAACAATACGCCTGTCCGCCTCAAGGAGCTGAGGGAGCTCTTCCTGGACACGGGGGTGGGCAAATCGGCCTACTCCATCATGGAGCAGGGGAGGATCGATCAGATCCTGTCCAGTAAGCCCGAGGAGAGGCGCTACATCTTCGAGGAGGCGGCGGGGATCACCAAGTTCAAGCTCAAGGGGAGCGAGGCGGAGCGGAAACTCCAGAAGACCGAGGAGAACATGGTCCAGGTGGAGAATATCCTCCACGAGGTGAAGCGCAGCTACGACTCCCTGAAGAAGCAGACCGAGAAGACCATGGTCTACCGGGACCTCAAGGAGGAGATCTTCCTCCTCGATCTGGATCTCAAGCTCCTCCAGCTGAAGCGGTACCTGGAATCCCGGGAGAAGAAGACCGCCCAGCTCGGGAAGTCGGAGGAGGAGTTCGGGAAGCTGAGGGGCGAGGAGGAGGAGCTCATCCGGATTCTCAAGGAGAGCGCCGGCCAGGTGGACTCCATGGAGACGGAGCTCATCGAGAGTCAGAAAAGGCTCTACGGCATCGATCTGGAGAAGGACAACAAGAATAACGAGATCCGCATCATCCGGGAGAGAAAGGCCGAAACGGAGGGGGCCATGGAAGAGACCCGCCTCCAGGAAAAAAGCCTCAACGAGAAAATCCGCCTGCTACTGGAGGCGGGGGAGGAGAAGGAGAGGGAGAAGCGCAACTATCTGGAGCGCATCGGGGAGATCGATAACAATATCCTTCAGGTCAGCAAAAAGATCTCCCTCTCCGAGGAGAAAATCGGCACTAACGAAAGGGAAATCTCCGAAAGCGATAAGGCCATGGAGGAGGGCGAGAGCGCCCGGGGCGTCCTGGAAGAGGAAATCCGCCGTCTGACCGATTCCATCGTGGGGGAACTGGACAAGGGGCTCCGGGAGTCGGGCATCTCCCTCAAGAGGAAGCAGGAGCTGGAGAAGAGCCTGGAGGAGTGGATCAGGGGGTACCGGATCCAGGTGGAGGGGAAAGCCCGGATTCTGCAGGATTTCACCAGCCTGGAAGGGGAGGAGGGCTCCTCCCTTTTGAAGAGCAATCTCCTTTTCTTTCAGGAGAGCCTTGTCAAAATCGATCACCTGGCCGATCTCATCGACTCCTACCGGGAAAGTTTCCCCTCCTTTATCACGGAGCTGCTCTCCCCCCAGGGCATTATCGCCCGGAAGAAGGAGATAGAGGAGAGGCTGCAGAAAACCCTGGGGGAGATCCATGCCCACCGGGATAAGAACCGGCTCCGGGCGGAGGAGAACCGGGAGCTCTCCTCCCGCATCGAGGAGTTCAAGAAGAACGTGGAGGAGCTCCGCATCGCCCGGGCGCGCATGACGACCCAGGTCACCGCCTGCGAGGACTCCCTCAAAAATCTGGTCAAGGAGAGGGCGGACCAGGAGGAGCTGCTGCGCCTGAACCAGGAGAAGCTGGCGGAGGAGCAGAAGAGGGTCAGCCACTTCGACGGGGCCATCGGGAAGGTGGAGGAGGCCAAGGCCGCCCTGGACAGGGAGAAGGAGAATCTCCGCAAGAGCCTGGCCCAGCTGGAGACGGGCATCAACTCCCGGAATCAGGAGCTGAGCGGAAGGCAGCAGGCCCACCGGGACATTCAGGAACGGATCAACCGGACCAATGTGGAAATAGAGAAGAACCGGCTGGAGCTGACCCACGTGGACGAGGAGATCGAACTTCTCACCTCCGAATTCCGGGACCGCAACTCCCGGGAGATCTCCGAATTCGAGGAGAGGATCCCCTCCATTACCCGGGAGAGCCGGGAGCTGCGGGAGGACCTCTCCGAGAAGAAGCAGCAGATGCGCCAGCTTGGGCAGGTGAATCTCATGGCCCCGGAGGAATTCGCCGAAGTCAAGGAGAGATACGATTTCCTCACCGGTCAGCTGGAGGATCTGCGCAAGGCCAGGGAGAACCTCATCAAGGTGACCGGGGAGATCCGGAAGGAGTCGGCGGAGCTGTTCATCCGGACCTATCGCCAGGTGGAGGAGAATTTCAAGGTGATCTTCCGCCGACTCTTCGGGGGGGGGCGCGCGGAATTCAAGCTTATCGATCCGGACAACGTGCTGGAATCGGGCATAGAGATGTACGCCCAGCCCCCGGGAAAGAAACTGGAGAACATCTCCCTCCTCTCCGGGGGAGAGCGTTCCATGACGGGGGTCGCCCTCCTCTTCGCCACCTACATGGTCAGGCCCTCCCCCTTCTGCATCCTCGACGAGATAGACGCCGCCCTGGACGATGCCAATATCCAGAGGTTCGTCCATGTTCTCATCGATTTCGCCGACCGTTCCCAGTTTATCGTCATCACCCACAACAAAAAGACCGTCACCGGGGCGAAAACGCTTCTGGGAGTTACCATGCAGGAGTCGGGCGTATCCCGTCTGGTGGCCATGAGACTGGAGAGGGAGGAAGGGAATGGCTAAATTTTTAGATAGGATCAAATCCTTTCAGATCAGGGATTACGTGAATATGAAAGCCTTTCTCCTGGTCATGTTCGGTTTTCTCGTCATCACCCTCTTCATCTCCGCCTCCATTGTTCTGCTCTCCCTGCAGAGCCGGAGGAAGGCGGAGGAATCGGTGCGGGAGCAGTCCTCCTTCGTGGAGTCCCTGGACAGCTCCCTGGATCTGTTCCGGACCGGTGATTTCATTTTCCCCGAGCAGGAGGATCTGAAGATAGACACCCCCTTTTTCCAGAGGGAACCCCAGGACAGGTGGTCCTCCGAGGATATCGACCGGTACTGGATCGCCCCGGAGGATTCGGGGATAGGGGAGATCGGCGAACATAATCGGGCCCTGATAGAAGAGATGCTGGACCGGGTTCCTTGAAGAGATACATCCTGTTTCTCCCCTTAGCCCTGCTGTTCCTCTTCCCCGGCTGTACGACCGCACCGGAAGGGGGAATGCCCTCCCCGGAGGAGATCCCTCCCGAACCGACCCCCGTCTCCGCCCCGTTTATAACGGAAACCCCGGATAAGCCCGAACAGGACCTTCCCCTGCCGGTCATCGAGTTTTCCCTCACCATACCCCAGGTGCCTGCGGCCCTTCCCGTTTCCGAGAGTGCGGACCTGCCCCTGCCCGTTTATCAGGCCCCGCGAAAAACTCCTGTTCCAGCCACTGACCCTTCCCTCCCGGAGACGGGGACCCAAGCCATTCCCGGCAAATTCCCCGAAGAGAGTAAGCCTGTGGTAAAAGCCCCCGAACCGGTCCAGGAAAAACCGGCGCCGGCGGCGAAGAAGACCGAAGAGATCACCTATCGCAGGGAGGAGACCCTGACTGCGGGAGAGGCGGGGGTGGTGGCCCTGGACGGGACGGACTGGATCTTTCTGCGGGTTGCCGATGGGACAGCTCTGGATTATAAGGACCGGACTTCGGGAAACGGGAAGACCCTTTTTTCCTATACCATACCCGGGGAGGGCACCTGGATTCTACTTTTCCAGAGGCAGGATCACAGCTCCGGAGAAACGGAGCTGGCGGAGATTACGATCCGGGGGGAAAACCCGTCCCCCACTCCTGTCCCGGAGACAGAGGCGACCGAAAGGCCCGCCGACCTGGTCCAGGCGGAGGAGCGCCTGAGGGAGATCGAGGAGAATCCGGAGAGGGTGGAGGAAACCCTTGGCCTGCTGGAATTCCTTATGGACGCCGCCTCAGACGACGAGACCCTGGCCGGTTACTACTACCGCATGGCCCGCACCCTTGAGATGAATTCCCTCTATCAGGATCTGAAAAGGGCCTACGATACCTATAAATACATTGAGGACACCTTCTTCCTCACCGATTACTACGAAAAGGCCCTGGAACGCATCCGGTTCCTGGACCGTCATTTTTTCAAGCTCCGCTAATCGATGGTCCTGACTCTCCCCAATCCCTCCGGAAGGGGGGCG
>QKAI01000531.1 GCA_003246505.1 Spirochaetaceae bacterium
ATCTGCGCTTCCTCTTCGAGGCGGACGACTCCCGGCCCCTTGTGCTCTCATCCGAATCGGATGATCTGCGCTGGGTCACCTTGGGGGAGATCCCCCGGTTCAGCCGGTGGGAATCGGTCTGGCGTCTGGCCCTGAAATCCACCCCCTGGACCGATTCCCCCGTATTCGGCGAACTGGAGGAGGGGGCGGAATACGGGGAGAGGACAGGGGCTTACGCCCTGATCACCGACGGGCAGGGCCTGGTGGCTGTGATGAAAACGCCCCGGGGATACTTTCTCCCCGGAGGGGGGATGGAAGAGGGGGAGACCGGGGAGGAGTGCCTCATCCGGGAGCTGGCCGAGGAGGCGGGTTGGACCGTAGTGCCCGGGCCCCGGCTGGGATCCAGTTCCCTATTCGGCTTCGCCCCCTCCTGCGGGCGTCACATGGGGATGACCGGCCACTACTACCGGGCTGTCATTACGGGAAACGTCCCCGGGACCGAAGGGGACCATGAAACACTCTGGCTATCACCGGAGAAAGCCCGGGGGAAGCTCCGGCTGCCCCATCAGGCCTGGGCCGTGGAAAAATACCTCATGCCCCGGGAGACGGGGATTTGATCTTGTTGCCCCTTTCGGCCTATAATTGGTCATTACCTTTATTTTACGGAGAATCGACATGAAAGAGTGTCCCTGTACGAGCGGCAAAGCCTATGATCTGTGCTGCGGTCCCATCCTGGAAGGAAAAGCGGAGGCTCCCACGGCGGAAGCCCTGATGAGAGCCCGCTACAGCGCCTGCGCCACGGGCAATATAGATTTCATCATGAACAGCAACGAGCCGGAAAGCCGGGAAAATCTCTCCCGGGAGGCGATAGAGGAGTGGTCCAGAGCCTCCGACTGGCAGGGGCTTGAGATCATCAAAACCGGGAAGGGCGGCTCCGCCGATTCGGAGGGGGTGGTGGAGTTCAAGGCCCACTACATGCAGAACCGGGCCCGGTTCACCCACCACGAGCTGGCCACCTTTAAGAAAATCGAAGGGAAATGGATGTTCTTCGACGGGGAACAGATCAACGAGCCCGCCCACAGGGACGCGGCCAAGGTGGGACGGAACGATCCCTGCCCCTGCGGCAGCGGAAAGAAATACAAGAAGTGCTGCGGCAAATAGGCTTCCCGTGGAACTGACTCCGGACCGCATCCTCTACGAGGACAATCACCTGATCATCGTGAACAAAAGGGTGGGGGAGATCGTGCAGGGAGACAAGACCGGCGACCGGACCATGCCCGACGACGTGAGGGATTTCATCGCCCGGAGGGACAGCAAGCCGGGGAACGTGTTCCTGGGGGTGACCCACCGGCTGGACCGGCCCACGAGCGGGGCGGTGATCTTCGCCAAAACCTCTAAGGCCCTCTCCCGCATGAACGATCTCTTCCGCGACGGGGGGGTGGATAAAATCTACTGGGCCCTGACGGCGAACAAACCCTCCCCCCCGGAGGGCCTTCTCACGGGATGGCTCTTCCGTGACAGGAAGAAGAACCGCTCCTTCAGCTGGAAGGAGCCCGGGGAGGGGCGGCAGGAAGCCCGCCTGAAGTACCGCTGCCTCGCCTCGGGGGAGCGGTACCATCTGATCGAGGTGGAGCTGCTAACCGGCCGGCACCACCAGATACGCTGCCAGCTGGCCGATCTGGGCTGCCCCATCAAGGGGGACCTGAAGTACGGATTCCCCCGGTCCAACAAGGGGGGGGGCATAGGTCTCCACGCCCGGAGGATCTCCTTTCTTCATCCGGTGAAGAAGGAGAGGGTCACCGTGACCGCTCCCGTTCCGGAGGAGGACCCCCTCTGGCTCTACTTCCAGGAGACCCTGGGAGAGGATACCTGAGTGAAGGACGGTTCCTATCTGCGGGGCCACCGGTATTTCCGTAATCTGAAGCCGGCGGAAGGGGAGGAGCTGGCTTCTCTGTTTTCCGTGCTGGAATGCCGGTCCGGCGCCTGTCTGATCCCCGAGGGGAGCCCCGTGGAGGGGATCTACCTGATCCGGGAAGGGGCGGTCAAAGAGTCCGACCGCATCTACGGGGCCGGGGAAATTCTGGGGACCGGATCGGTCCTGGCCCCCTATGCTTCGCCGTTCCGGGCGGATGTCCTGGAGGGGGGGAGGATCCTCTATCTGAGCCGGAGCGATCTGCTTCTCTGGGCTAACCGGCGCCCCCGGGCCTGGTTGCGCCTGGACCCGGCTCTCCGGGCCGGGATTTCGGGAAAGAGGGGACCCCTTCTCTCCGCCTCGGTCCTGAGGGAGAACCGCCTTTTCTGGCTTCTCAAGACCTTGCCCACCCTGCTTTTCCCCCCCCTCCTGCTCGTCCGCCTTCTCCTGCGCCGGAGAAACGGCACCTTCGTGGAGGGGGACCGGCTGACCTGCCGTTACTTCCGCTGGAAGAATCTTAAGAACACCAATCTCACCATCCCCCTGGAACAGATACAGTCGGTGGAGATTCAGCAGAAGGGTCTTGTCTCCCGCCTGCTCAGAACGGGAAATCTTCTGATCCGGGTCAACGGGGCGGAGGGGCACGTCCTCGTCCGTAATATTCCCCGGCCCCAGGAAGAACAGGAGCGGATCCTCTCCCTAAAGCGCAGGGCCGAGGAGGCCGCCGCCGCGGCGAAGCACCGCCGGATCCGGCGTGACATCGCCCAGTGGATCCGCCGGGAGGAGGGAATCGTCCTGGTCGAGGAGGGAGCGGAGTCCCGTGCCGACCGGGGGGGGGAGGCGGTTTTCCGCAAATCCCTGTGGATCCTCCTCTCCCTGACCTGGTGGCAGATCGCCCTCATGGGGGGCGGCATTTATCTGATCCTCCAGGCGAAGAGATCCGGGGAGGAGTGGCTTATCCTTCTCCTGATCGCCCTGGGGCTGATCCTCGCCCTCCTTCTCTATCGGGTCGTGGACTGGGCCAACGATCTTTACAAGGTGGCCGGGGGGTACCTCCTGGATGTGAACCGCAAACCCCTGGGCAAGGAGAAGTGCCGCCGCCAGGCCGAACTGGGGGTCATTCAGAACGTTATCGCCGAACAGAAGGGTATCTGGGCCAATCTTCTGGATTTCGGAAACATCCGCATCATCATCCCCGGGTCCGGGGAGGGCATCCTCTGGGAGGGGCTCAGAAATCCGGAGCGGGTGCAGAATCTGATCCTGCGGGAGAGGAGGAGCTGGCTCGACTCCCTGGGAGAGAAGGAGAGGCTGGAGCAGCAGGAGGACCTTATGCTCTACTGCCGCATCCTCTCTCAAGAACTCTCCGGAAACAACCGATTCTGAAAACATGAAAAGAATACCCCTTCTTCTGATCCTTATTCTGTCCGCCTTCTCCCTCTTCTCCCAGGAGGAGACCTATTACAGGCGGATCGTTTTTGACGGATTCGGGCGGATTTCCGGCGAGTATCCCCTGGACCTGAGGGAGAGCGGCGAGGTCAACTGCTACCGGTTCACCCTGAACGGGGAGGGCCTGCCCGTGCTGGTGGAGTACCTGAACCGGGGAAGGGCCCTGGACCGGCCCGTGGGGGACGTTCTCCGTATGGAACTGACCTACGGCGCGGGATTTATCGAACGGGCCAACCTGACCCGGTCCGGACAGCCCGCCGCCGACGACAGGGGGGTGTACCGCTACCGGCTGGTGCTGGACCGGGAGGGCCGGCCGGCGGCCTCCTTCTGCTACGACCGCTACGGCAATCTCTACCCGGACAAGGACGGCGTCGCCTCCCGTCGCTGGGAATTCGACGGCCGGGACCGGATCGCTTCGGTCATCTACTTTGACCGCTACGGAGCCCGGGTCAGAGATAAGTCCGGCGTATGGGAGGAGAGGCGCTTTTACGACGGCACCTCCCGCCTCTCCGAAGTGATACACCTGGATGGGGATCTCCTCCCCCTGGGGGGGTGGGCCTACGAATGGGACGACCGGAACAACCTTACCGGCCTGACCCTCCTTAACGGATCCCTCGAACCGGAGGGGGATCCCATGGGGGTCTCCCGCACGGCCATGACCTACGACAGGCAGGGGAACTGCCTGGTCCGTGAGCACTACAACACCGGGGGTGAGCCCACCACCGACGAGAACGGCATAGCCCTCTACCTGTATGGTTACGACGAATGGGGGAATCCGACCCTGGAGGAGCGCTACGGCGCCGATGGGGAGCCGAGCGACAGCCTGGGGGGCGTCTTCCGGGTCAGCTGGGTCGCCTATGAGCAGGGCCGGGTCCTGGAAAAGAGCCTCTATGATACGCTGGGGAATCCCGCCGTGGACGAATGGGGCGTTTCCAGCTGCCGCTGGGTCATCGACGGGGCGGGGCTGGTCCGGGAGGAGAAATACTACGGTCCCGACGACAGCCTGATCCGCGATCTCTGGGGCATCGCCATCTATCAGTGGGACTACGACGACCGGGGAAACCGGA
>QKAI01000214.1 GCA_003246505.1 Spirochaetaceae bacterium
TTCCTCTTTCCTCAGGAAAGGAGCTCATCCAGCCTGTCGATAAGGAAATCCGCCTCCGGAGAGAGGGGGTTCCCCTCCCCCCGGAGCAGCACAAAGGGGGCGGTGGGCCTTATGAGGGAGCTGCGCACCCGTTCCGGCCCCTCCTCCCCCTCCGCCAGCCGGGCGTACAGGGCCGCTCCCCCCTCGGCCAGACCGGGCAGGGCCCCGAATTCCCGGCCCAGGGATTCCATCTCTCCCCGGGGAACCGACGCCGCCCGGGAGAGGAGGGCGTCCGCCCTTTCCGGGAAATCCCCCGCCTCCCCCCCCTCTCCGGACAGGAAGAGGGCCATTCCCCGGGTCTGCATCTCCCACAGGGCGGAGATGAAACCCATGTGCCTGCGGATGGGGAAAAAATTTTTCAGATAGTATTTCTCCAGGTTCTGATACCGGCGGATGAGGAGGATGAGGACCTTCTCCAGAATGACCCGGCCCAGGCTCTCCTCATCCAGGGAGAGGGCGTAGCGCAGATCCAGCAGGGCCGGATCGGTATCCTCCCCCACCCCTCCGTAGGGGACGAAGGAGAGAACGGGCTGTTCGAAGGTGAGTTCCTCGGGCAGCCATTTGTGAAGCAGGGGCACCAGGGAGGAGACCGCCCTTTCCGACCGCAGGGAGAGCCCCTCCAGATCGCTTTGAAGAAGAAGCGCCCCGGGAAGATCCCCCTCTACGCCGGAGAGGAGATAACGGCGGATCTCACCCCTCGTTTTTATTTTATTCTCCAGAAGCGCCCCGTAGCCCCCGGTCCGGTAAAGGGCGTTCCAATCGGATCGCCCGGTTCTCTCCTGCCGCTGCATTTTCCCCAGGAGCACCAGGGCGCTGTCGGAGGATGAAAAATCCATATTGACTGTCAAGATCCCACTCCTCCCCCCATTCTACAGGGGCTCGGACAAAAGATCCAGAGCCACCGGTCCGGGCCTTGCCCTATCCCCCTGTTATTATCATAATGATGGATAAGGCAAAGGAGACAGGATGATTGAATTCAGTCTGACCGAGGGGGCGGACCATCCCGACGGGACCGTCCTGGAAAGGGAGGCGGTAAGGGCGGTGATCTTCCGGGGATCCCGGCTTCTCATGGTCCATTCCGCTACGGCGGGGGACTATAAATTCCCCGGGGGGGGCCGGGAGCCAGGGGAGACCCGGGAGGAGACCCTTATCCGCGAGGTGCGGGAGGAGTGCGGCGCCCGGATAACCATCGTGGGCCGGCGCATCGGCAAGGTCATTGAGGAGCGCCCCGCCTTTGACGAGGTGTACGACCGGTTCCTCATGACCTCCTATTATTATCTCTGCATGGTCGGGGAGGAGGAATTCACCGCCCAGGATCTGGACGCCTACGAGGGGGATCTTCAGTTCACCCCCGTCTGGATCACCGGCGAGGAGGCCCTGGAAAGGAATCAGGCCGTTCTTGACAGGGGGGAGGAAGTCCCGCCCTGGACGCGCAGGGAGACCCGGTTCCTCAAGGAACTGCTGTCGGTCTAGCTATTCCCAGAGAGGAAATCCGGATCGGTGGATTCCCTCTCCATGAGGATAGTTTCCACGATGGAGTACGGGGGAAGGGAGTCCTCCCCCTCCAGATGGCCGATGAGGAGTTCCGCGGCCCGGGTTCCCAGGAGCTCCGGCTGAATGTCCACGCTGGTAAGGCGGGGACGTATCACGGAGCCCTTCATGGTATTGTTGAAACCGGCTATGGGGAGAATCGTACCCCGCTCTTCCATATAGGAGGCCATACCCAGGGCCAGAAAGTCATCCGCCGCGGCAATCGCATCGGCCATGGCGCCGGAAAGGATCTTCCCGGCCAGGGCGTATCCGTCCCTTTCCTGGAAACCGGGGGCGAGGAACACCAGGGAATCATCCCGCTCCACGCCGTGGGCCTTCAGGGCATCCCGGTATCCCCGGAGCCGGTCCCGGGTCACGCTGAAGTCGGCCGGTCCCCCCAGAAAGGCGATCCGCCGCCTGCCGGCCTTCAGAAAATAGGCGACCAGGTTGTACATGGCCCGAACGTTATCGTTATCCACCCAGAGGGCATGGAGAAAGCGGCTCTCCGGTCGGCCTATGACCACGTAGGGGCAGTTCTTCTCCTCCAGAAAGGCCATGCACTTGTCATCCCGGCGTGAGGTCATGAGAATGACCCCGTCCACCACATTGGTACGGACGAAGCGCTTGAGAAGGGAGACCTCCTCCTCTTCTCCGGAGGAGAAGGAAAACATGATGTTGTAACCCCGTCTCTGGGCCTCGATGCTCAGCCCCCGCATGGCCATGATGAAGAAGGGCTTGACGAAAAGATCGTCCTCGGAGTTGGGAATCATCAGCCCCAGGGTGTAGGAACGGCCCCGGGCCAGACTTCGGGCGGCGGCATTGGGATGGTAGCCCAGAACCCCCATGGCCTGCCGCACCCTCTCCTGAGTCTCTTCGCTGATTTTAGGGTTCCCATGAATGACCCGGCTGACCGTCGACGGGGCAACCCCCGCCTTCCGGGCCACATCTTTGATGGTAACGCTCATTCTCCCTCCAATGCAACCGGTTGCATTCATCATAGGGACAGATTCTTTCTTTGTCCAGACCTTAGGGTATGGTAAAAAAAACCGCCCCTCTCAGGGGCGGATCAGAAAACGGGGAAAGGGTTATTTCAGATAATCTAGCCAGGGGCTCTGGGTGGCGATCATCTGATCCACCAGGGCGGGTAGATTCCTGCTGCTGTTCACCACCGGGTTGGCCAGAAGGGCCTTGACCACATAGTCCTTGCTCTTGTTTATGATCGCTTCGGCGGTCAGATCGTAGACGCTCACATAGTTTCTCAGGAGGGCGCAGAAGTCCTTGGGAATGGTTACCCTTCTGCCGGTCAGGCCGTTCTTATCGATAACCGCGGGCACCTCAAGGGCGATCCAGTCGGGAAGATCCTCCACGCAGCGGCTGTCCGCCGGGGCACCGGGCTGCCGGTTGAGAATATTCACAGCCCCTTCCACCATGCCCGTATCCCCTTCGATAGCCTCGATGATGGGGATGACCCTCTCGTGGGTGGCCTGGCCGAAATGGGGCTGCACGTCGGAGAGGGCGTCCCGGTAGAAGTCATAGAAATCCTCGATGCCCCGGTGGTCCGCCCGTTCCCAGGCCCACCCGATGTACTCTCCCAGATGGCTGTCCGTGGTAATGGGGAGGAGTCGGTAGGTTTCCATGAGATACTTAAAAAGGGTCCTATCCGCCCAGGGATAGCTGCTCTCCTTCACATCCAGCTCAAACCGTTCCTGGGCCCCTTCCGTATGGATATCCTCACCGGTCCGTTTTGTGTAGGCCCAGATGTCCGAGTAACCCGGTTCCTTTTCGAAGAAGGCGGGGGCTTTGGCCATGATGTCCGGGTAGGCGTCCTTCCCCGTATCCCGGTATCTGGCTTCCAGCACCATGGAGAAGTGGTTCAGCCCGGAGGCGGTCAGCTCAAGATTTTCAAAGGGGGTATCCAGAATGGTGGGCAGATATCTCTTCAGGGAGGAGATCTCGTGGCAGAGACCGATGAATTTGCACTCCGGGAATTTTCTTTTTACCGTCGTCACGATGGCGGACATGGGATTGGAGTAGTTGAAGACATAGGCTTCGGGGCAGTATTTCATGACGTCGGAGCAGATGTCCAGAATGACCGGGACGATTCTCAGGGCATGGAAAATGCCGCCGGGCCCCCCGTTCTCTCCGTAAACCTGGCGGATGCCGTACTGCATGGGAATCTTCCAGTCCTGATCCCACAGGGCGAACCGGTCTCCCACCTCGATGGAGGAGATGACGTAATCGGCCCCTTTCAGAGCTTCGGCCCTGTTCGTGGTGGCGGAAAGACGGTGACCCAGCCCCTTTTCCTTCATCCAGCTCAGACCGGCCTGATAGACCTTGTCCAGGGATTTCGCGTTAATATCGAGAAGGGTGATGTCGCACGGGGGCAACTTAGGGCTTTGAAAAATATCATTAAGTGTACCCACGCCGAACTGGGCGCTCCCCGCCCCGATCAAAACAATCTTCTTCATGTGCAATCTCCTCTGATCCATCCCCTTCGGGGAAACGGATTATCCTATTGATATTGGTATCGTTTCCAACTACTCCCTATTTTACACCATTTTCACGGGATGTCAATTCCCCGGATACCCTTTCATTTCTTTTTTTAAAACAGATATTCTATATATCCATTATATATACATTTATATTAACACTTATCGATAATAACTCCATCCTTAAGGGATGTGTTTCCACCTATTGGAAACGTTTCATTTTTGATTTTCCATATGGAATTTCATGCCATTCCTTCCCAATCCTTTCATCGGGAGAACTCTCCCACTCCCCCCGGGACAGGAAGGAAATACAAAAAAAACATCCT
>QKAI01000280.1 GCA_003246505.1 Spirochaetaceae bacterium
GCGTCCAGGAAGGTCTTGAACTGGCCGGGCATGTTGCCGAACCGGGTGGGGAAGGCGAAGATGAATCCGTCGTAGCCGGGCAGTTCGTCTATGACCGCTTCCTTCACACCGGCGAAGGCTTTCTGGACCTCCGTGGCGCCCAGGGCGGCGACGATCTCCGGGCTGAGCGTTTCCGGTACCCTCAGGAGGTCGACCTCCGCTCCCGCCGCTCTGGCTCCCTCCGCGGCCTTCTGGGCCATCTGATATATATGTCCGTATGTCGAATAAAAAAGTATGGCAAATTTCATTATCCATTTCTCCTTGGCAATTTTGATATTGATAATATACTACTAACTAGTAATAATGTGAAGTAAAAACTATAAAAAAAGTAGTTAATATTTAGGAATAAACAATTATACACGATTTTACCCTCCCGTGTTATAATGGGGGCGGCCATGAAATTCAATACCCTGCGGTTCCGTATCAATTTCATCACCCTGGTCTACAGCCTCCTTCTGGTGGTCATCTCCAGTTCCATCATGTATGCCATCATCTCCGACCTTATCGGAAGACGCATCGAAGGGGAGAATACCGGATTCCTCATGCAGATGCGGGACCAGCTGGAGAACGAGTACAGGAAACTGGACAGCATAGCCACCCTCTTTTCCCCCTACGGCAATCTGGGCGAGCTCCTCAGCGCCTTCTACGCGAACGAGATGGTGGGGGAGAAGGCGGTCATAATGAGCGATATCAAGGACGACATGGGGGTCATCACCTACTCCAATCCGGACATCCTCCTGTGCACCTTCTTTTTCAACGAAGACTATATGGATTTCATCGGCACCACGGTCGTGACAAGGGATCTGGACCTGGAGAGTCTTCCCTTCCTTTTTTCCGACTTCAAGAGCACGTTCCACGGACCCCACAGGACGATAAAGAAGATTCAGAAATCCCCGGTGATCAGCGTGAAGAGCGACGTGGACATCGGTTCCTCCCGGGATACCTTCGCCTACATAGAGGCGGATTTCAGCCGCATAGGAAAGCAGATGGACGCCCGGGCGGAGGAGGGATACATCTATCAGATTCGGAACGCATCGGGGGAAACCCTCTACGCCACCGGTGAGGAGCGGCCCGACGGGGGTTACATCACCTACGAAGTGTCCAGCGAACAGGGATGGAACATCACCTGCCTGGCCGATCCGGCCGCGGTCAAAGGCATTGAGGTCAGGCTCATCGCCGATACGGTGGCCCGCTATCCCCTCTTCCTCATCATGGGGCTTATCTTCAGTCTGCTTCTCCTTCAGATCATCGGGCGGCCACTGCAGCGGTTCAAGGAGGGGGTCATTCAGATGGAGAAGGGGGATTTCGAAGCCCTGATCCCCCTTACAGGGATCATGGAATTCGATCTTCTCATCAAGAGAATCCAGAAGGCCAAACAGAGGATCGGGCAGCTGATGAACGAGGTGCGGGAAAAGGAGCAGAGGAGGGCCTTCGCAGAAATAAGCCGCCTCCGGGCCCAGATAAGCCCCCACTTCGTGCTCAACACCCTCAACAGCATCCACTGGATGGCCCAGGAAAAGGGGCAGAAGGAGATTGACGATACGGTGCTCTCCCTTACGAAGATCCTCTCCTACAACCTTCAGAAAACCCGTTTCGTGGCGGTTATCGCGGACGAACTGGCCGCGGCGGAGGAGTACCTGAAGCTGCAGCAGAAAAAATACGATATCCACTATGATATTGATTGTCGGCTCGGCGAGGACGGCCTCCAGCAGGAGATCCCCCGGTTCATCCTGCAGCCCCTGATCGAGAACAGCATCCTTCACGGAAAGGGGGAGTCCATCCATATCAACCTGTCTGCCTGCTATGTCCCCGAGGGGATACTCCTCTCCCTCTGCGACGGGGGGGGACGGATCGACGGGGAGATGCTCGACTACATTAACAACCACAAGGGGAAGCCGGAGAAACTGGGGATCGGTCTTTCCTATGTGTTCACGGCCCTGGAAGCCTATTACAAAAGGGACGACCTGATCGTTTTCGCATCCCGGGAATCGGGACTTGAGATAAGGATACTGCTGCCGCACGGAGGGGAGAGGGATAATGAAGAATGTGATGATTGTGGACGATGACCGTCTGGCCCGGCTGGGACTTATAAACTCGGTGGACTGGTCCGCCTACGGCATGGCGGTGGCCTTCGACACATCCAACGGGGAGGGGGCCCTGGAGTACGCCGCCAGCAACAGGGTCGACCTGGCTTTCATCGATCTGGAGATGCCCGGGATGTTCGGCCTGGATCTTCTGAAGAAGCTTATGAAGATCTCCCCCGGGACCCGGTGCGCCGTGGTTACCATGCACGACGAATTCCACTACATCCAGGAGGCCCTGCGCATAGGAATCCTGGACTACATCATCAAGACGGAACTGGGGGGGGAAGCCATAGCCCAGGTCATCGGCCGCCTCAAGAAGCGGATAGATCATTACGAGGAGCAGAAATATTTTGTGGAACCCGCCTCGGGGGAGAAGGATTTCTCCTACGAGATAAGGCGGAGCATCAAGCAGGCCGTGGACATGGTCCTGAACGAGAAGGGCCAGTACCTGACGGCCAAGGATATGGCCGAAAGGGTTCACATGAGCCGCAGCTACTTCTCCACCTGCTTCAAGCAGCTGGTGGGGGCTTCCTTCAATGAGTACTTCCGGGGAGTCCGCATGGAGCAGGCCAAGCAGCGCCTCTCCGGATCGGAGGATCCGGTGGGAATGATCGCCTGGGAGAGCGGTTTCTCCGACGAGAGCTACTTCTCCACCGTTTTCAAGAACTACAGCGGCATGACACCCACGGAATTCAGAAAGCAGCATGTCTCCTAGTTCCCCTTTGAATCTGTTCTTTTTTTAAAACAAATTTACAAATCTTCATTAATCTTCGAAACATCTGCAAATGGCGTTCCCATGGGGGGGATGGTATAGTATTAATACCGCCGAATTCCGGCGGAATGGGAGTAAAATTTTATGAAAGGAAGGTTGATTATGAGAAAGTATCGGATTTCGATCCTGCTGCTGGCATCGGCGGCTCTGGTTTTTTCCGCCTGTTCCAAAGGGGAGAGCGCCGGAAGCCAGGGGGGCGGCGATAAGGCGGCTCCGGCCAATATGCCCGAAGGTCCCCTGGGGAAATATCCCGAGCCCATCACCCTGCAGATAGGTATGGAAGTCAATTCCACGGAAAGCTTCGGGCCTGACAATTCCTTCGACGACAATATCTACACCCGGTTCGTCAAGGAGAACATCAATATCGACGTCACATCCGCCTGGCAGGCCCAGTCCGGCAAGGATTACGAACAGAAGGTGAATCTTTCCATCGCCTCCAACGATCTTCCCGACGCCATGAGGGTCAACGAAACCGCCTTCCGGGCCATGGCCAAGGCAAATATGGTGGAAGACCTCCTTCCCTCCTATGACGTGTATGCCTCCACCAACATGAAGACGGCCTTCGACAAAACCGGCGGCCTGGCCATGAATAACGTCTCCTACAACGGTCAGATGCTGGCCTTCCCCAATATCCCCGTGCCCGACGATTCCTATTCCGTCGTCTGGATAAGAAAGGACTGGCTGGACAAGCTGGGCCTTGACGTCCCCAAAACGGCGGAGGAGCTCAAGGTGGTGGCCAAGGCCTTCGTGGACAACGACATGAGCGGCACCGGGGACACCATAGGCATGGCCGGCCCCCAGAACGGGGGAAAGCTCTATGCCAACTTCCTGGAATCCACCAACAATACCTGGGGATTCGACGCCATCTTCTCCTGCAAGGACGCCTATCCCGGATTCTGGGTGGAGGACAGGTCGGGCAACACCGTCTACGGCTCCATCCTCCCGGAAACCAAAACGGCCCTGGCCTTCCTGGCTGACATGTACGCCGACGGCCTCATCGATCCCCAGATCGGCATAAGGAAGGACAGCTCCCAGCTGATGGTCAGCGGCCAGTCGGGCATCGTGGGCAGCGTCTGGTGGATGGGCTATTGGCCCCTTCCCGACGCCTGGGCCAACAATCCCGAGGCTAACTGGCAGTCCTACATGCTCCAGAACGACAAGGGCGTAGTGAACAATCACATGGGCACCGTCTCCACCCTGTACGTGGTGGTCCGGAAAGGGTTCGAACATCCGGAGACGGTTATTCTCCTTAACGACTACCTGCTCAAATACGAGTCCACCTTCGACAAGGAGATGGCCGCCATAGGCAACTATCCCGTGCGCGTTCCCATCGCCCCCTTTGACGAGATCAAGGTGACCAACGAGGCCATGCTCCAGGTCCTGAAAGGGGAGAAGACCCCGGAGGATTTCGACAAGCCCGAGTATAAGCCCTACAAGCTTCTCCTGGATGACGTGAGCAAGGTGGCCTCGGTCAAGAAGGCCCCCTTCGACAATCTGGATATGCAGTACTGGGACAGGGCCGCCGATCCCAACAGCCACAACAGGCTCTACTCCCTCCTGGTGGGGACCCACCCCTTCAACTCCGGGGAGAACGAGATCAATCAGGTTTACAGCAAGACCTACTCCATGACCAAGGGCATGGAAACCAAATGGGCCAACCTGAAGAAGATGGAGGAGGAGGTTTTCCTCAAGATCATAACCGGGGCCCTGGACATCGACGCCTTCGACCAGTTCGTAGCGGATTGGAAGAAGCAGGGGGGAGACGACATCACCCAGGAAGTCATCGACCTTACCAAATAACAGGATTAGGGGAGAACTCTATGAAGTCGAGAAAGAACTATCTGCATTACGGAATCATGCTCACTCCCGGTCTTCTGTGGCTGTTCTTCATAAGCATCCTGCCCATGTTCGGGATTGCCATGGCCTTTCAGGACTACAATCCCGGACTGGGGATCCTCGGTTCGGAATGGGTGGGGATGGACGTGTTCAAGTACATGCTCACCCTCTCCGACAGCAAACAGATTTTCATCAACACCGTGGTCATCGCCGTGGGGAAGATCATCGGCAATCTCTTCATCCCCCTGGTTTTCGCCATCCTCCTTAACGAGATGCGCCTCCTGGGACTCAAAAAGGCTATCCAGACTATCGTCTATCTGCCCTATTTCGTGTCCTGGATCATCCTGGCGGGCATCCTGCAGGATCTTCTGGGCTATACGGGACCGGTGAACATGATCATCAAAACCCTGGGGGGGAGCCCGGCCATGTTCCTGGGCAAGAGCGAATGGTTCCGCCAGATCATCGTCATAAGCGATGTGTGGAAGAACTTCGGCTACAACGCCATCATCTACCTGGCCGCTCTGACCGGCATCAACCCCGCCCTTTACGAGGCCGCCGCCATAGACGGGGCGGGGCGGTTCCAGAGGATGTGGCATGTGACCCTGCCGGGCATCGCGGTGACCGTGGTCCTTATCCTGGTCCTGAGCATGGGAAGCATCCTCAACGCCGGATTCGACCAGGTTTACAATCTCTACAACCCCCTGGTCTATTCCACCGGGGACATCATCGACACCTGGGTCTACCGCACCGGCCTTCTGAGCCTGCAGTTCTCCCTGGCCACGGCTGTGGGGCTCCTCAAATCGGCGGTGGGCTTCATTCTCATCACCATCGGCTACGGCATCGCCTACAAGTACGCCAACTACCGGATTTTCTAGGGAGGACGGGCATGTTCAATAAAAAAGTACACGGGGACACCCGGACCAGTCTCGCCAATCTGGACAGCGGCATCGGCTCACGCCTTTTCGACATCTTCAATGTCTTCCTTCTCGTGCTGATCGCCCTCTCCTGCATCCTTCCCATCTGGTATACCCTGTGCGTCTCCCTCAGCCAGAAATCCTTCGCCGCCGCGGGCATGGTCACCCTCTGGCCGCGGGGCTTCAATCTGACATCCTACACCCGGATTATGGACGACAAGCTTTTCTGGAAGTCCTTCATGACCTCCATCGAGCGGGTGGTCCTGGGCACGGGGATCTCCATAGCCACCATCACCCTCATGGCCTATCCCCTGAGTAAAAGCTCCCGGGACTTCCCCGCCCGGAATTTCGTCATGTGGACGGTCATCTTCTGCATGCTCTTCAACGGGGGGACCGTTCCCTGGTTCGTAACCATGAAATCCCTCCATCTGAACAATACCATCTGGGGGCTCGTCCTGGGGGCCAGCCTGCCCATGTTCCATGTCATCCTCATGATGAACTTCATCCGGAACATCCCCAAGGATCTGGAGGAGGCCGCCGTGGTGGACGGGGCGGGACCCTGGTATCTGCTCTTCAAGATAGTCATACCCGTTTCCAAGCCGGTCATTGCCACCATCGTCCTCTTTAACGCGGTATTCCACTGGAACGAATTCTTCAACGGCCTGGTGCTTATGAGCAAGGCGGAGGACTATCCCCTCCAGACCTACATACAGCAACTGGTGGTGGTGCTGAACACGTCGGCCATGTCGGAGGACCAGTACAAAATCCTTTCCGAGCTTTCCAACCAGACCCTGAACGCGGCCAAGCTCTTCATCGCCGTCATCCCGGTCATGGTGGTGTACCCCATGCTGCAGAAATACTTCATTACCGGCATTACCCTGGGATCGGTCAAAGAGTAGAGACGGAAATGCTGCTCCGGGAAGGGTCCTACAGGATAGCCATAGACGACGGCACGGGCTTCCTCACCAGTCTCTCACACCGGGACGACCCCCGGGACATGAACTGGATAGAGGGCGCCCGCCCCTGGGGAGAGGAGGGGAACGGCCCGGCCTATCTCGGAAAGGTAACCAGCCCGGACGATTCCGGCGGGGAAAAGCATGTCTTCTCCTACCAGGGGGAGGGGTACCGTCTCCGGGTTGAACGGTATTTCCTGGACGGCCGATTCCACGAATCCTACGGGGTTACGAATGTATCCGGGCGGTCCCTCATCATCGGTCCGGAGGATTTCGGGATATGCACGCCCTTCAACGACAGTTACGACGGAGGGGAGAAAACCCTGACGAACCGATGCCACGCCCATATCTGGTGCGGCCTCTCCACCTCCTATGTCTGCGCCCTGCGGATGGGCGGGGGTGACATCAACCTGGGGCTCATCCTGACCGAGGGCCGCCTGGGCTCCTACAGCATCGAGAGGGAGACGGCGAGCAACGACAGGGGCGACATCATCCTCCATCCGCCCCTGACCGCCCTCGGTCCCGACCAGACTTTCACCCTCGGCTGGGATCTCATCTGGCACGGGGGGAAGGAGGACTTCCGGGAAGTCCTCCGGTCCTATCCGGGGATTGTCCTCATTGACGCGCCCCGGTTCACCCTCTTCCCGGGGGAGGTTATGTCCCTGGAAATCCAACCGCCTCTCCCCGGAGCGCACCGGGTCGATGTCGACGGGGAGGAACAGGCCATCCACGGGGGATCTGTCCAATTACCGGGTCGGGAGGAGGGCTTCCACCGGTTAACCGTCAAAACCGGGGACCGGGAAACGGAGGCGGTATTCCACGTTTCCTCCCCGGTGGGGCGTCTGGCGGAGGAGCGGTGCCGGTTCATCCGCATGAAACAGCAGTTTCCCGATTCTCCCTCGCCCCTCTCCGGGGCCTATCTGACCTACGACGGAGAGACGGGACGGCTTGTCCACTCCCACCGGAGGATGGATACCAACAGCGCCCGGGAGCGGCTTGGAATGGGAGTTCTGGCGGCGAAGCAGCTCCAGAGAGGGGAGGATCCCGATCTGAGGGAGAGCCTGGAAAAATACTTACGCTTCGTTTACAGGGAGATTTTCGACTCCTCTACGGGGGAAGTCTTCAACGATCTGGGATACGACGGCTCCTACCGCCGGCTCTACAACTATCCCTGGGTCGCCCTCTTGCTCCTCGAAATTTATGCTCTGAAAGGGGATGGGGAAATTCTGACCCATCTCTACCGCTGCCTGCGGAGCTATTACGCCGGGGGGGGGGATCGCTTTTACTCCATCGGACTCCCCGCCCTGCGGAGCTACCGCCTTTTTCTGTCCCGGGGCAGGGCGGGGGAGGCGGAAGAGGTGGCGCGGATGTTCCGGACCCATGCGGACCACATTCGCGGAACCGGTCTGAACTATCCGCCCCATGAGGTCAGCTACGAGCAGTCCATCGTCGCCCCCGCCGCGGATTATCTCCTGCAGCAGTACGGGATAAGCGGGGAGGATCCCTACCTGGAGGAGGCGGAGAAGCATCTTGCCGCGCTGGAGCTTTTTAACGGGTTCCAGCCGGACTGCCGCCTCCGGGATATTGCCATCAGGCACTGGGACGGATACTGGTTCGGGAAAAGGAGACTGTACGGGGATACCTTTCCCCACTACTGGAGCGTTCTGACCGCCAACGTGTTTCTCTCCTATTCGGAGTTAACCGGAAAAAACCGGTACAGGGAGAGGGCGGAGAACATCTACCGGAACAACCTGTGCCTGTTCTCCTCCGACGGAAGGGCCTCCTGCGCCTATCTGTACCCTTATAAAGTAAACGGAATCAACGGGGAGTATTTCGACCCCTACGCCAATGATCAGGATTGGGCGCTCTATTACGCGCTCGACTCGAATTTGTTCTGTTAAGACGACAGGAAAGGAGACATTATGAAATTCACAAACGGAAACTGGCTTCTTAAGGAGGGGGTGACCGGATCCTTTCCCGCCCAGGTGTACCGCTATAATTTCCAGGAGGGGATCCTGAGGGTTCTGGCGCCCACCCATCCCATAAGCCACAGGGGCATGACCCTCTTCGGGGCCGTTCTTAATGTGGAATTCTCCTCCCCCCTGAAAGATGTCATACGGGTGAGGATAACCCATCACCGGGGAAAGGAGGGAAGGGGGCCCGTCTTTGAGATGGCGGATGAGAAGCCGGAGGTAGGCTTCTCCGAATCGGAGGAGTCCCTTACCTTTGCATCCGGCGGGCTCACCGCGACCATAGCCAGGCAAGGGGAGTGGGGCATCTCCTTCACCGGACCGGCGGGGGAGATGACCCGCACCGGGGTCAGGAACATGGGGTATATGGAAACGGGAGAGGGCCCCTTTATGAAGGAGGAGCTCCATCTCTCCGTGGACGAGAAGGTCTACGGCCTGGGGGAGCGCTTCACCCCCTACATCAAGAACGGGCAGACCGTGGATATCTGGAACGAGGACGGGGGAACCAGTTCGGAGCAGTCCTACAAGAACATTCCCTTCTATATGACTTCCAGGGGATACGGGGTTATGGTTAATCATCCGGAGAGGGTCTCCTTCGAGGTGGGTTCGGAGAAGGTGGCCAAGGTCCAGTTCTCCGTTCCCGGGGAGGAGTTGGAATACCTTATCATCGGAGGGGAGGGTCTGAAGGGGGTACTGGTCAACTATACCGCCCTGACCGGCAGACCGGCCCTTCCCCCGGCCTGGTCCTTCGGGCTCTGGCTGACCACCTCCTTCACCACCGATTACGACGAGCAGACGGTCACCGGCTTCGTGGACGGGATGCGTGAGAGGGAGATTCCCCTCCATACCTTCCACTTCGACTGCTTCTGGATGAGGGCTTACAACTGGTGCGACTTCGCCTGGGATCGGGACGTTTTTCCCGATCCGGCGGGCATGATCGGAAGGCTCAAGGAAAAGGGGCTGCACATATGCCTGTGGATAAATCCCTACATCTCCCAGGAATCGCCCCTCTTCGATGAGGGCAAGGCGGGGGGTTATCTCCTGAAAAGGGAGAACGGGGATGTCTGGCAGTGGGACCTGTGGCAGCCGGGCATGGGCATCGTAGACTTTACCAATCCGGGAGCCTGCCGCTGGTACGAGGGAAAACTCAAGGCCCTTATGGATATGGGAGTGGATACCTTCAAGACCGATTTCGGGGAGCGGATTCCCACGGACGTGGTCTACTTCGACGGTTCGGACCCCCAGAAAATGCACAATTACTACACCTACCTGTACAACAGCTCCGTCTTCTCTCTTCTGGAGAGGGAACTGGGAAAGGGTAAGGCCCTGGTATTCGCCCGGTCCGCCACGGTGGGGGGGCAGAAGTTCCCCGTCCACTGGGGAGGGGACTGCTCCTCCAATTACGAATCCATGGCGGAGAGTTTGCGGGGGGGACTTTCCCTTTGTCTCTCCGGATTCGGGTTCTGGAGCCACGACATCGGCGGCTTTGAGAGCACCTCCACTCCGGACGTGTACAAAAGGTGGGCCGCCTTCGGGCTCCTCTCCACTCACAGCCGCCTCCACGGCAGCCACTCCTACCGGGTGCCCTGGGCCTACGACGAAGAGAGCGTGGACGTGGTCCGTTTCTTCAGCCGTCTCAAATGCTCCCTCATGTCCTACCTTTTTGCCGGTGCGGTCACCACCTCCGAGACGGGGATACCCCTTATGAGGCCCATGGTGCTCGAGTTTCCAGACGATCCGGTCTGCCACTTCCTTGACCGGCAGTACCTTCTGGGGGAAGCCCTGATGGTCGCCCCCGTCTTCAGCGAATCGGGGGAGGTCAGTTACTACCTGCCCCGGGGAAGGTGGACCAACTTCCTCACAAACGATGAGGTGGAGGGGGGCCGTTACGTGACGGAAACCCATGGTTATCTGAGCCTTCCCCTCATGATGAGGCCCGGTAAGGTCGTTCCCGTGGGCGGGGGGAGGGATGTGCCCGACTACGACTACCGGAAGGATGTCTGTTTCCACGTCCATGACTGCCATACCCCCCTGGAATGCCGAACCACGGTTTACAACCAGGAGGGAGGCCTCAGTTGCGAGGCCCGTTTCAGCTCCGATGGGGAAACCCTCACTGTCAGTCTGGAGGGGAGCGGGGGAGAATTTTCCCTGATTCTCCGTAATATGGCCTCCCTGACCTGCGGAGAGGGAAAAGTAGAGAAGCATCCCCTGGGTGTGAGGGTTTCCTTCGATTCCAACGTTAAGGAGGCCGTCCTAAAGCTGGGGAGGCCGTAAATGTCCTGTCCTCCCGGTCCAAGGGGCCAGGAAGGGGGACTCCGGTTAAAAATTATGCGTTCCCCCCTCCGATGGCAAACTCACAAAAAAAAGCACCGGCCGGAACCGGTGCTTCCCTTAGATCCCCGTTCAGGGGGAGCGTCAGATCGCCTTGAATCCCTTCTCCTGGGAGAAACTGGCGATCGCCGGAACCAGGGTCAGGCTGATGATGTTCTCCTCGTCTATCCCCACGCCCGCTTCCCGCAGGTTGGAGAGGAATTCCCGGGCCAGTTCCTTGTTTTCGATCTGGGCCTGTATCAGGAGGACGTCGCCGGACTGGAATTTGTCGGAACGGAAAAAACCTGTGAAAAAGGTCTGCTCGTCGGACAGGGCGCCGGCCAGGTTCTGCGCGTCCAGGGTAATGGCGCGCTGGACCCCGATACTCTGCAGGGCCAGATAGACGTCCTCACGGTATGATGAATCGTATACTTCCACGAATAGATAAAACATCCTTTCCTCCTTTCTATTCCTGAGCGGCTGAGGCTGCGGTCTCCCCGGCCCTGGTGAGGGCGAAACGGGTGAGCAGCGGTCCGACAATCTCTGTGATGATGGTGGTGAATAACAACAGGTTGATGATAACCGTGGCCAGGCGGGTCCCCTCGTCCCCGTAGATGGGCTTGGTGAACTCCTTACTGATGGATAGGGCCAGGGCCAGTGCCACTCCGACCTGGGGAAGGAGGGTGAAGCCGATGTACTTCTTCACCTTTCCCGGCGCCTTGCCCAGGACCGCTCCCAGGGAGGCCCCCCCCATTTTCCCCGCCCCCCGGGCGGCGAAGTAGATGAGACCCATCACACCGATCTGCTTGAGCAGCCGGATGTCCAGATGGGCGCCGCCCAGGAGGAAGAAGGCCGCCAGAAAGAGGGGGGAGAAGTGCTCTATGAGGCCGCCGGACTTCTTGGCGAGCTGGGGGGCGATATTTACCAGAACGCATCCGAAGGACATGATGGAGAGCAGTTCGCTGATCCCCAGGAGCTCGCTCAGCCCCAGAAGCCCCATGATGAGGGCCGTGAGCATAAGAAGGGTCAGCTCCGTATCCCTCACCTTATTCAGTAGGAGCTTGAAAAGAAGGGCGCTGACCGTGCCCAGGGCGACCGACTCCCCGATGGACATGAGGGTTCTGCCCACGATAAGGAGCATCTGGGCGTGTCCCCCGGTCAGCCCCGCCTTCACGATGCTGGAAGCGAAGACGTAGATGATGAGGGCCATGGCGTCGTCGATTCCCACCACGGCGATGATGGTGGAGGTGAGGGGGCCCTTGGCCTTGTACTGCTTGATCACGGCTATGGTCGCCGCCGGGGCGGTAGCGGAGGCCACCGAGCCCAGGAGCAGGGCCATGAAGGGATCGCCGGGATAGAGGAGCATGAGAACCGCATAGACCAGGGCGAAGGCGCCCAGGCACTCGAAGAGGACGATCATCAGGACCGATTTGCCCAGTTTTTTGATGACGTCAAGCCGCAGCTCCACCCCGATGATGAAGGCTATGATGCCCAGGGCCACCGTGCTGATCCCGGAGAGCTTCTCCACCGTTTCCGCGCTGAGAATGTGGAGGAGGGAGACGCCCAGCATCACGCCTATGAGGACGTAGCCGGTCACTTCGGGGATTTTGATTTTTTCCGTGATCTTCTTTGTCACGAAGGCGGCCAGGAAAATAACCGCCATATAGATGAATGAGGGTATTTCCATGATCTTAGTTTTTCGTGGTGAAGAGGCGGATCACCTCTTCCGGGGTGGAAGCCTTAAGAACCCCTTCGTGGCGTTCCTTGTTTTTGGTGAAGAGGACCAGTTTGGACAGAATGCCCAGATAGTCCTGCTGCCGGTCGTCGGGGCCTCCGATCATGAAGACCAGGGAAACGGGCTGATCGTCTATGGCCTGCCACTCCACGGGATCTGCGAGGATGCCTATGGTGACGAAGAATTCCTCGATCCCCTTCAGTTTGGCGTGGGGGACGGCGAGGCCCAGGCCCAGGCCGGTACTCATAATGGCTTCCCTGTCAAAGATGGCCGTCTTGAATCGATTCAGATCCTTGATTTTGCCGTTATCGAAACTCAGCTGCACCATTTTTTCCAGGACCTCTTCCTTCTTCTTTGCCTGGAGGTAAACGATACTCTTCACATCCATATAGGAATCTAATTCATACATCTTCCGGACTCCTTTATCCTCTTATATCAATATTATAAATACCACAGCTGAAAAAACAAGGGAAGCAGGGGGGACGTTATTTTCCCTGATTGACCATAGATGACCAATATTGACCAAAATAAAAGGCTAATGGCTCTATTTGTCCTGGATCGCATCCCGGAGAGAAGACTGAAGCAGGGAAAGACTGTCCACCATTTTCATCCGTTCCCCCCCGGCCAGACTTGTTATCCACGCCCCGTTCCATTCTCCCAGGGCTTTGCGGCACCCCTCCACGACGTCCTTTCCCTTTTCCGTGATGGAAAGCCAGGAGGAGCGTTTGTCATCGGTGGACGGGACTATGCCGATCAAACCCATGGAATGCAGTTTTTTAATGATCTTGGATACGTGGGCCTTTTCAAGCATCAGCCGGTTTACCATCGTTTTCTGGTTGACCCTTCCCGCCTTGAATATTTCGAAGAGAAGGGAGAACTGCTGCTGATTGAGCCCGAAGGGGGACAGGAGCTGGTTGGCCTTCTTCTGGAGCATTCCCCCAATGTTCATCAGTTTACCTATGATAATCTGAGCCTGTTCTTTTTCGTCCATAGCCGGAGCCATTTTATCATGAAATTCCGCCCCGGGCAATCTATATAGTTGACAAGGAAACTATATTTCGGTTATTAGTATCCGTGGAAACCAAAAAAGGAGGGCCTATGCCTGTCATTCACAGTCCTGTTGAGGGACCCCCCCCGGAGAACTGGGGTGTGGGGGGAATCTCTCTGGACCGGATACTCGGGAAATGAGGGAGCTGATTCTGGTGGGAGGGGGAAGGCTGGCCGGTGCCATCCGGGAGAGATTCCCCCTCTATTCGACGATCCCCGTAAGGGGCTATCAGCCGGGGGCGGGGAGCTCCGCCGGAAGCGTTTTCGTCCATGCCGGCTCGGGCCGGCAGTACGGGGAAGCTCTGAAAAGGGCTTCGGAGATCAATTGCCCCTTTATTCAAGCGGCCACGGAAAGGAATATTCCCATGCCCCTTCCCCGGGAAGGGGGAGCCGTTTATGTTTCCGCTCCCAATCTGGATCTGAACATGCTGCGTCTCCTCGCTCTGCTCCGCCGGGGCGGGGATATTTTCTCCGGAGAGGCAATCGCCCTGAGTGAGAGCCACCAGTCGGGGAAGACTTCCCTCCCCGGAACGGCCCTGAAGATCTGCCGCCTCCTGGATATTCCGGCCCAGAGCATTGAGAGCGAGCGGCAGGGCGATACCCCCCATGCCTATCATCGCCTCTCCCTGGGGGCGGGGAATTCGGTCCTCTCCCTGGAGATGAGGATAGAGGGACTGGACAGTTATGTGAGCGGCCTCGCCCGTATAATCGGGGCGACGGAAACCCTGGGCCCAGGCATTTACGAGGCGGAGGAGCTTCCGGGGATTTTCCGGTCACCGGCGAAATGTTTCCGATACTCCCCGGGGGTATAATTGGTGAGCCGCTTCATCACCGTGCTGAAATAGTTGCTCGAGGAGAACCCCGCATCCAGGGCGATCTGGGTCACCGATTTCTCCGTTGTCTTCAAAAGGGTTTTGGCGTATTCCAGTTTTTTGAAGAGGATATAATTGGCCGGGGTGATGCCCACCTCCTCCTTGAACTTTATTTTGAACCGGGAGAGGGAGTAGCCGGAAACCACGGCCAGCTCCTGAAGGTGGAGGATTTCCCGGAACTCCTTTTCTATAAGTTCGAGAGCCCGTTTGATGTTCCCGTCCATGATCGGCTTGTAATCGGAACTGACGGGTATGAATTCGGGGATTTTAAAGAGGAAACAGCTCAGATACTGCACCCCCAGGCGCAGGGCGTCCGGGTCCCCGTCGCAAATATTGTCAAAGGCCAGCTGGAGAAGCTGCCTGTCCGCAGGATCGAAGCGGAGATGGCGGAATTCCAGGGATGTGAGAATCTTGTAAAGGGCGGCGCTGTACTCTTCGTTCAGCCCCAGCAGATGCTTCCTGTCCCGGATATCCACCTGGAAACCGTAAAAGGAGCAGGGGCTCTGATGGTAGCTGCCGTTGCTGTGCTCCTCGTGGGGGAAGGTCAAGAAGAGTTCGTTGCCCGTGATCGTGTAGTCCCTGCCGTTCACCCGGCTGATCCTTTTTCCCTTGATCAGGCAGTGGATCTCTATTATGTCCGTATGGTGATGCTCCGGGGTCGGGGGCGAGGCCGAGGAGAGGTTCCAATAGGCTAAGTTCTTGAGTCCCTGTATTTTATGCTGATCCTGGGTGACCACTTTCTTATGCTCTTCCCAGCAGAATTTATCAATTATCTCCAAAACCCGCTTACCCGTCCTGTTTAAAATCGTACTAAATATTTTATCGAATGTGATAGGGAATATATGCCATTATAGTACATCTATAGGAAATGAAAAGAGGTAAATCCCGATGAACAGCACAATTAAGGACGGCGTATGGCCGGTAATGATAACACCCTTTACCGAGGATAATCGAATCGACTACGAGGGTGTGGCCGAGATTCTTGAATGGTACGCCCGGAAAAAGGTCACCGGCATTTTCTCCGTCTGCCAGTCCAGCGAGATGTTCTTCCTTTCCCGGGAAGAGCGGCTGAAGCTGGCGAAATTCGTCATTGACAACCGGGGAAAGGATCAGGGGGTCATCGTCTCGGGACATGTGGCGCAGAAGGCGGAGGACCAGATCGCCGAGGCCCGGGAGATCATTGACTACGGGGTGGATTCCTATGTTTTCATATCCAATCAGTTCGCGGCCCAGGGCGAGAGCGAGGACGTGGTCAGAAAGAACGTGGACAATCTGCTCTCCCATCTCCCCGAGGGAAGCTTCGGTATCTACGAGTGCCCCTACCCTTATAAGCGGCTCATCTCCCCGGAGCTTCTCAAATGGTTCGCCGATACGGGCAAGTTCACCTTCCTCAAGGACACCTGCTGCAATATCAACGAGATCAAGGCCAAGCTGAAGGCGGTGGAGGGGAGCCCCCTCAAGATTTACAACGCCAACGCGGCCACCCTGCTGGAGAGTCTGAAGGCGGGCGCCGCGGGATACTCCGGGGTCATGGCCAACTTTCACGGCGACGTTTACGA
>QKAI01000494.1 GCA_003246505.1 Spirochaetaceae bacterium
GACCGGATCGTCGTCCACTATGAGTATATGCCCCGTGCCGTTAACCGCCTCCACCCCCCTCTCCTCCTCGGGGGTGATTTTTCCCGAGACCAGGGGCAGGCAGATGGTGAAGGCCGTCCCCTTCCCCAGGGCGCTTTCCACTTCGATGGATCCCCGGTGTTGCTCCACGGTGCGGAAAACGGTGGAAAGGCCCAGGCCCGTTCCCACCCCCTCCGGCTTGGTGGTAAAGAAGGGTTCGAAGATCCGCACCAGATTCTCCTCGGGAATCCCCGTGCCCCCGTCGGCGAAGCGGATTCTTATGTAGGGTCCCGGAGCCAGGTTGAAGGGGCTTTTCTCGCAGGCTTCCCTGTCCAGCTCGACCAGGTCCGTCTCCACTTCTATGGTCCCCCCGTCGGGCATGGCGTGGGACGCGTTGATGCCCAGGTTCATGAGGGCGCTCTGGATGCGGGAGGGATCCCCGTTGACCAGACAGGCCTCCCCCTTGAGCCGGGTGGTGATGAGGATGCGCTTGTCCAGGGTGCGCCCCAGGAGCTTGACCGTCTGCTCTATCTCCCGGATGATTTCGAAGGGGGCGGCGGGACTGTCCGATTTTCGGGAGAAGAGGAGCAGCTCCTTCGTCAGATCCCCCGCCTTTCTTACCGTGGATATGAGCAGTTCCAGGTAGCCCGCGGCGGTTTCCTTTCCCAGGAGATAGGGTTTGATGAGCTGGGCGGCGCTCATGATGCCCCCGAGCATGTTGTTGAAGTCGTGGGTGATGCCCCCGGCCAGCTGTCCCAGGGTATCCAGCTTCTCCGAGTGGGCCAGCTGGCGGCGGATCAATTTCTCTTCGGTGATGTCCCGGAAAACGAGAACCGCTCCCCTGGTCTCACCGGCGCTGTCCCTGATGGGGGAACAGGAGAGGGAGAGGGTATGCTGCTTCCTCTCCCCGTCCGTAAACAGCAGATCCCCGGAGAAACGGCTCTTCCTGCCCCTGCGCAGGACCTCGTCCACCGGATCTATGGGATTGCCCCCGGCCCGCCGGAGGGGAATCAACTCTCCGCTCTGCCGCCCCTCCGCCTGCCTGCGGCTCCGCCCGGTCAGGGCTTCCGCCCTTCTGTTCATCTGGACGATGCGCCCCTCCCGGTCGGTGGAAATAACTCCCTCGGCGATGGAATCCATGGTGGTCCTGAGATACTCCTCCCGGTTTTTCAGGAGTTCCTCGGTGCTCTTGAGAGGGGTGATGTCCATGGATACGCCCAGAACGGCGGGCTCCCCGAAAAGATCGACCGGACAGGGGATCTTCGTGGTCTGCCACCAGACCGGCTCATGGCCTTCCCCGTCGTAACGGTGGACGATTCCCCTCAGGGGGGTGCCGCTTTCAATGACTTCCCGGTCCTGCCCCAGAACCTCCTCCGCCTCCCCGCCGGTAAACATCAGATCCCCCTGCCGCCGGCCAATGATCTCCTCCTGGCTCCGGCCCAGGGCCTGGGCCATCTCCCGGTTGGCCATGAGGAAGCGCCCCTCCCCGTTCTTGACGAAGATCTGGCTGGGAACCGCATCGATGATGGTCCGGAGCTTCCTTTCCGCGGTTTCCATGGAGATCTGATAGCTCTTCCTCTCCGTTATGTCCGTGTCTATTCCCAGAATCCCCACTCCCTCCCCTCCGTTTTCGATGGGTATGCGGGTCTTCTGCAGCCACCGGTCCCGGCCCTCCTCCCCGGGGGAGCACTCCTCCCTCTCAAACAGGGGTATCCCGGATGCCAGTATGCCCTCCTCCTCTTCGTCGGCGGGGGAGGAGGGGGCGGTCCTGCCCTTGAGATCCTCCTCCCCGATTCCCAGGCTCTGGGCAAAGGCCAGGTTATACCCCAGGAACTCAAGCTTCCGGTTTTTCCAGAAAATCCGGTGGGGTATATGGTTGATGACGAGTTTGAGAAGATCCCCCTGTTCCACCAGCTGTTTCTGGATCCTTTTTTTGGACCGGTTCAGGCTGATGAGATAGAGAATGGCAAGGGTCTGGAAGAAGAAGATGACCAGCGCCGTCCAGATGAGCCTCCGGTTCCGGGTATAGAAGGAGGGGGGCCGGTAAAGGACCTCCGCCCCGGGGGGGAGGCGGGAGAGGGGAATATCGAATTTCACCAGCCTCCGGTAATCGAATTTCATCTGGTGGGGGGTGTCGTATTCCACGGGAACCGAGGCGGGGGGGAGGCCGTTCAGGATCTGGAGGGCCAGGTTTCCCGCCCGCAGGCCCTGGTCGTAGCCGCTGACCAGAATCCCTCCCACGATTCCCCTGCCGAAGTTGAAGTCCCAGGCCCCGTAGACGGGCACCGGGGCGTATTCGTCCAGAAGGGCGGTGACCTCATCCGCCCGGTAGGTCTTCCCCAGCCGGTCCACGGAGAAGAAGGTCATGAGGATCACCGTTCCGGGGGGAAGATTCATGGCCCATTGTATAAGCTCATCCCTGGTGGTGTCGTAGTAGATTTCCAGTTCCGCCGTACCCGGGGGCGGGTCCTTCCGGATGGAGCGGAACTCCTCCTGCATCCTCTTCCCTGTAACCGTATCGTCGGTGACGAGTACGATGCGCTCCGTGTCCCCGTGGAGGGACATGATGAGTTGCAGGTTCCCCCGGATATCCGCCTCCTCGCTTATCCCGGTCACCCCGGTCAGCCCCTGCAGATCCTCCGGCTTGAGGTTGTTGTATCCGCAGAAGACCTGGGGCCGTTTCCCGAAGAGCTCCTCCCCCCGGGACCGGTAGAAATCGAAGGCGTTATTGTCCGAGGTGATGACGAGGTCGAATTCGGTATGGGAGTATTTGTCCCTGTAAAGGGTGGCCAGATGATCCAGATAGGACTCCTGGTAAAGCCTCTTCGTGTCCATGTACTCCACGAACAGCTCCGCATCCCGGCCCCGCAGGGAGTCCTCCACCCCCCGGGTTATCTCATCGCTCCAGAGATAGCCCTTATGGTAGGAGTTGAGGAGAAGGACCTTTGACCGGATCCCGTCCGCCCCCAGGGGCAGGGAGAGGAGAAGACAGAAAAGCAGAATCCGACTCTTTCCCATGCTATAATGTTAAGTCCTTCCCTTTCCCGGGTCAAGAACGGGGAGGGGGATAGAAAAAAAACTTGCTTTTTTTGGGGTATGGGGTCGAAACTGTAGGGAACAGGGTTATGAATTACAGGAAGATTGTCAATAAATTCCGGGAGCTGGGACTTTTTGTCCAGGATCTCAAACACGATAGGGCCTACCCGAATTATCTCTGGGAAGAGTGGGGCTATTC
This sequence comes from Spirochaetaceae bacterium, assembly GCA_003246505.1. Taxonomy (GTDB): domain Bacteria; phylum Spirochaetota; class Spirochaetia; order DSM-2461; family DSM-2461; genus SZUA-368. The sequence goes on from QKAI01000494.1 coordinate 3,254, forward strand.
CCCCGATGAGATGAAACGTTACGGCTATCTCAGCTTCATCCATCCCGACGACAGGAGCCGCGTGGCCGAGGCGACGGAGCGGTTCAACAGGGAGGAGCAGAAATTCACCCGGATCATATTCCGCATCCGGGACAAGAGGGGCCGCTGGCACTGGGTCCTCTCCTCCTGCCTGGCCGTAAAGAGGGCCAAGGACGGCCGGGTCCTGGAATATGTCGGCTTCGACCATGACATCACCCAGGAGATGGAAGCCCGGGAGAAGGCCGAGAAAGCCCTGAGGGAGGCGGAAACCCTGATCTCCGCCAGCGCGGCCATTACCGCGGTGGGCCTTGACCTTCCCCATACCATAGGGGCCATTCTGGAGCAGACGGGGAGGGTCATTCCCTTCGACAGCGCCAGCGTGCAGCTGTTGGAGGAGAAGGAGAGGGTCCGGGAGATGAGGATCGTGGGGGGGATGGGTTTTCCCTCCGACAAGGACCCGGTGGGAACCGCCTTTCCCATCAACGGCCAGACCCCCAACTCCCGCATCATGGAGGAGAGAAAAATCCTGGTTCTGACCCACCGGGAGATAGAGGGCTTTCCCGATTTTTCCCGCCATGCCTATGAGGATATCCGCTGCTGGATGGGGGTCCCCCTGGTCAGCCGGGACAGGCTTCTGGGCATGATGACCTTCGACCGGCTGAGCGACGAACCCTTCACGGAGGAGGACAAGAGACTCGCCACGGCCTTCTCCAACCACATCGCCATCGCCCTGGAGAACTCCCAGCTCTACGAGGAGACCAAGCGATTGGCCATTACCGATCCCCTGACCGGCTGCTACACTCGCCGGCGCATGCTCAGCGAGCTGGAGAAGGAGTGCGAATCCTCCCGGCGCCACGGCTACGGCCTGGGGCTGATCATGATGGACATAGACGACTTCAAGAGAATCAACGATACCTTCGGCCATCTGATGGGGGACGAGGTTCTGAAAAGGGTGGCCCATCTGGCCGGGCGGGAGCTGCGCAAATCGGATATTCTCTGCCGGATCGGGGGGGAGGAATTTCTTATGATCCTCCCCCATACGGACAGGGACACCACCCTGGAAGTGGCAGAGAGGATCCGCCGGGTGACGGCG
>QKAI01000516.1 GCA_003246505.1 Spirochaetaceae bacterium
GATCATAGCCTTTACCATTCTGGTCAGCAGGAAACAGCCCCTCTGGGGAAAGCGGGAGAACCGCAAATTCCTGATTCTCCGGGCCATCGCCGGTTCGGCGGGGATCATCTTCTATTTTTACAGCATCGACCGGCTGATCCTGGCCGATTCGGCCATGCTTAACAAGCTGAGCCCCTTCTTCGTGATCCTCTTCGCCCGTCTTTTCCTGGGGCACCGAATCCGGTCCTATCAGGTCCTCTCCCTTCTCCTGGCCCTGGTCGGAGCCGCCCTGATCATTAAGCCCGGATTCCGGTTCTCCTCCACCGGCCCCGCCCTGGTGGGCACCCTGTCCGCCCTCTTCGCAGGCCTCGCCTATACCATGGTCAGCTATCTGGGGGGGCGGGAGAACAGCTATACCATCGTCTTCTACTTCTCCCTCATCTCCACCCTCATCTGCCTGCCCTCCCTGGCGCAGAATCCGGTCATGCCCACCACGGTTCAGCTCCTCTTCCTGTTGGGAACGGGAATCACCGCGGCGGGGGGGCAGATCCTGCTCACCAGCGCCTACCGGTACGCGCCCCCCGGGGACGTCTCCCTCTTCCAGTACGCCCAGATCATCTTCGCCAGCCTCATGGGGCTGGCCCTCTTCGGGGAAATTCCGGATATGCCAAGTCTGGCCGGGTATCTTCTGATCTTTTCGGGGGGATATTATATTTATAGAAAGGGACGCCGGGCCTGACGCATATTCATGCATTTTCCCCTTGCCAGATCGGAATTCTCCCCTTAGAATGAAGAAATATCAAAAAACCGACCGGCCGGTCGGTTTTTCCCTTAAGGAGATTCTGTCATGATCCTAGGACTACCGGACCCCACTATTGCCTTCTGTTTTATCGCCCTCTTCGTCAGTACCGCCTTCGGCCTCTGGTACGGCATCAAGAACTGGAACAGGGGGGAATAGGCATGGATATGTTCTGGCTGATTACCATCGTCGTCATTTACCTGGGAACGGTCGGCTATCTGGGCTGGCTCGGTTACAAGCGCACCTCCAACACCCTGGATTACATGGTGGGGGGGCGGAACGCCCACCCCTACGTGCTGGCCATGTCCTACGGGGCGACTTTCATCTCCACCTCGGCCATCGTGGGATTCGGCGGCCTGGCGGCGGTCTACGGCATGAGCCTTCTCTGGCTGACCCTGTGCAACATCGCCGTGGGCATCATCGTGGCTTTCATCTTCTACGGCAAGAAAACCCGCAAAATGGGCCTGAACCTGGACGCCCACACCTTCCCCGAGCTTCTGGGGCGGCGGGTGGATTCCCTTTTCGTCCAGCGCTTCACCGGACTGGTCATCTTCCTTTTCATGCCCCTCTACGCGGCGGCGGTCCTCATCGGCGCCTCCCGGCTCATCGAGGGCCTCATAGGCATTCCCTATGAGTACGCCCTGGTCATTTTCTCCATCCTGGTGGCGGCCTACGTGACCTTCGGGGGCCTGAAGGGGGTCATGTACACCGACGCCCTGCAGGGGACCCTCATGTTCATCGGCATGGTGTTCCTCTTCTTCTTCATCTACTCCAAACTGGGGGGCGTGGTCAAAGCCCATACCGCCCTCAGCGGCATGGAATCCATGGTGCCGGAGAACCTCAGGGCCATAGGGCACCGGGGCTGGACCCGGTCCCCCGAGGCCGGATCGGTCCTCTGGTGGGTCATCTACTCCTCCATCGTCATGGGCGTGGGCATCGGCGTGCTGGCCCAGCCCCAGCTGGCGGTGCGCTACATGAGCGTCAAGAGCGACAAGGAGCTGAACCGGGCCATCGGCATCGGGTCCCTTTTCATCCTGGCCTGCACGGGAACCGCCTTTATCGTGGGAAGCCTTTCCAACGTCTACTTCTTCGAAAGGACGGGGAAGCTGGCCATCGCCGCGGCGGAGGGTAACTCGGACAAGATCATACCCCTCTTCATCGCCGACGCCATGCCCCCCTGGTTCTCCTATCTCTTCCTCCTGGTCATCCTGTCCGCCGGCCTGAGCACCCTCAGCTCCCAGTTCCACACCATCGGGACCTCCATCTCCCGGGACTTCGTCTCCACCTTTATGAAGGACAAGGACAAGGACATGCTCGCCACCCGGCTGGGCATCGTCTTCACCATCATCCTCGCCGTCTTCCTGAGCATCGTCTTCCCCCCGGGAATCATCGCCCGGGCCACGGCCATCTTCTTCGGCCTCATGGCCTCCGCCTTCCTGGCCCCATACACCCTGGCCCTCTACTGGACCAAGCTGACCCGCAAGGGCATGATCGCGGGCATTCTCACCGGGTTCATCGCCGCCTGCCTTCTCTTCCTCTTCGTCCACGGCACGGAGGCGAAAGCCCTGGGAATCTGCAACGCCCTCTTCGGCAAGGCGACCCTGGGAACGGGGAAATGGCCCGTGGTGGACCCCCTGATCATCGCTCTGCCCCTTTCCGCCCTGGTGACCTGGGGCGTCTCTCTCTTTACGAAAGTGGAGAATCAGGCTACAGTGGAGAAGGCTATCGCCTAAACCACCCCGCCCGGAGGCCCCGATGAAACAGACCTTTGATCACCTGAGTCGTGAAAAGAAGGAACGGGTCATCGGGGCGTCGGTGAGAGAGTTCGGCCGCTACGGGTTCGAAAAGGGATCCACCGACCGGATCATCAAACTGGCGGGCATCTCCAAGGGGGGCCTCTACGAGTACATCGACTCCAAGGAGGACCTGTACCTCTACACCCTGGACCATATCTATACCGAGCTATACGACCATATCGCCGAGGGGGCCCGAAGCAGGGGCAGGGCGCTTCCTTCGGATATGCTGGAGCGGCTCCATACGGCGGCGGAGGAGGCGGTGGGCTACTACGTGGCCAAGCCGGAAGCGCTCAGCCTCATCGTCAAGGCCGCCTTCATCTACGACGGCCCCCTGGTGGAAAGGCTCCGCCTGATCTTCCGGAACCACTTCGACCGGCTCTTCTCCGACGTGGACGCCTCCTCCTACTCCTGCGACCGGGAGCGCCTCTTCGATCTGACTTCCTGGATCCTGCAGAAGACCCGCCTGGATTTCCTCCGGGACTTTCACAAGGGGGACGACGGGGAGAGCATACGCCGGACCTATCTGGCCAACTGGGAGTTCTATCTGACCGTGCTGAGGGAGGGTATTTATGATGGGGTTAGTGGTTAGTGGTTAGGTTTATGACCCAGTTTGCGTGGGCGGAATACATGGCGGCATGATGGAGGATTTCCTCGTTATTCCTCTCTTTCCCATAGGCCAGGGACCATTCGGAGAGGGCGGTCAGGCGTTTTTGAACCTTTGCCAGGGCTTCCGGTATGTCGTAGAGGTATTTTTGTTCCCCTCCCCCGTAGGCGTTAAGGAAATCCTTCATCCTTTGAATTTTCCCTTCCCCCGGCAGGGGCGAGGTTTCAAAGCCCCGTCCCAGATCCGATTCGGGCAGCAGGGGGACAAAACGGTAGAGGGCATAGGATATGTCCCACAGTCTTGATCCGGGACAGCACAGGTCAAAGTCAATCAGTCCTTCGAATTCATGATCCCTGAACACTATATTGTAGGGGGCGAAATCGGAATGGCAGACAACCTCGCGGGGCTCATCATTCTCCAGGAGCCATGTGGCTCCTTCAAGGCTGAAATCCTCCGTGGCGTCGTGCCACTGCCTTAATCTCCGGGCCCCCTCCCTTAAGAGTTCCCCCGTCCACAGCCAGTCCGGCGTATCGGCGGGAACCTCTCCCCGGATATAGGATAATATATGCTTCCCCTCCCGGATGCCGTATGATTCGGGCAGCCAGGAAAGGCCCCTGCCCCTGACGTGACAGAGCAGGCGGTGGATTGTTTCAGAAGCCCCGTGGGCATCCTTGTATACAAGATTTCCCCTTTTAAGGGGTAAATTCATGTTCCCCCCCCTTAAGGGTTCAGGGGAGTCCTCCCTTTCCATACCATTCCCTCCCCGCGCCTCGGGAACGCTGAGCCTGGTCTAGAGCTTCGCCAGTTCCAGGGCTGTTTTAGAGGCGAGCCGGGCGTTGTTGAACACCAGTTTGATGTTTGAGTAGAGGCTGTCCCCTTCGGTAAGCTCCGAGATCCGGGCCAGAAGAAAGGGGGTGGACTCCTTGCCCCGGATGCCCTTCGCCTCCATCTCCCCCAGGGCCCGGTCGATCACGCCGTTTATGAGGTCCGGATCCATGGAATATTCCTGGGGGATGGGGTTGGCGATGACCACGCCCCCCGTAAGGCCCAGCCTCCATTTTATGTCCAGAGCCCGGGCCAGTTCCTCCGGGCTGTCAATGCGGTAATCCACATTCAGGCCGCTGGTGCGTGTGTAGAAAGCGGGGAGCTCCTCCGTGCCGTATCCCACCACGGGTACGCCCCGGGTCTCCAGGTACTCCAGGGTCAGGGGCAGATCCAGGATCGCCTTGGCTCCGGCGCAGACCACGGCCACGTCGGTACGGGCCAGCTCGTCCAGGTCGGCGGAGATATCAAAGGTGGCCGGCGCCCCCCGGTGGACCCCGCCGATCCCTCCGGTGGCGAACATCTTCACCCCCCCCAGGGCGGCGCCGATCATGGTGGCCGCCACCGTGGTGGCTCCGGGCAGTTTCCGGGCCAGCACGAAGGGCAGGTCCCGGCGGCTGCACTTGATCACATCCCGGCCGGTCTTTCCCAGCATATCGATCTCGTCGGCGCTCAGGCCCACCTTGAATTTCCCGTTCATCAGGGCTATGGTGGCGGGAACGGCCCCTTCGGACCGGACGATTTTTTCCACCTCCAGGGCGGTCTCCACATTCTGGGGGTAGGGCATGCCGTGGGAGATGATGGTCGACTCCAGGGCCACCACGCCCCTGCCGGAGGCAACCGCCTCCCGGACTTCCGGAGCCAGCTCGACCAGGGACTCCCTTACCGCCGGAGAAACCGGGGCGGGGGAGGCGGAGGATTTCTTATTGATGATAATGGTGGGCCCCTTCTTCTCTTCCCCGGCGTTTTCCCGGTAGAGGAGATGGTCGTAGCGGTTCTCCTTCTGACCCGGCTTGCGGGGGATTCGGACGGCCAGGGGCCGGGCTCGGTCGCAGAGGTGATTCAGGGACTGCTCCAGTTCGGCGGTGCCGGCGAAATCGTAGAGACGGGCTGTGCGGGCCTTGAGTTCCCCCACGGTCTGGGAGCCCCGGAGCATCAGTAGGGCCATGAGGGCCTGCTGCCGGTCGGAGAGTTCCCAGGCCCGGTCCAGGCAGTGCTGGTAGCGGACCGCATAGCCCCCGTCGTTATAGGCTTCCTCCGCCAGGTCCTTCCGGGTCAGGCTGTCCAGGGCGGTCTCTATGTCCTGGTTGTCAAGCTGCATCACCGGATCCCGGCCGGTCTTCTGGTTGCACGCGTTCAGAAGGCTGTTCACCGTCAGGGGATAGGAATCGGGGGTGGTCTTCTCCTTCTCCATGAGGCAGCCGAGAATACGTATTTCCTTATCACTAAGTGTTATTTTTTCCATGGAAATCTCCTTGCAGTTTCCTGCGGGCCATCTGACCGCCCGACCGGGCGGCTTCCTGAGCCGTGCCTCCCCTGAGGAGTACCGGCAGAAGACCCGCCAGATAGTAATCCCCCGCGCCGGTCACGTCCCTGACCTCGGCCAGGGGGGAAGCTTCTATCATACCCGATTCGAAGGGGGAATAATAGACCGAACCCTGCTCTCCCAGGGTTATAAACACGTAATCCACCCCCCGACGGGCAATCCGGGACGCCGCTTCCAGGGCATCCCGAACCGATTTGATTTCCATTTCCGCCAGGACCTCCGCCTCCAGGCGGTTCGGCTTGATGCCGTAGAGAGAGGGGAGGAGGGGGAGAAAACGGGGGCATTTTACGGCGGATACCGTCTCAGCGAAGAGGGGTACCGAGGGGTATCGTTCGGCTATTCCGATCAGCGTCGCCTCTTCCAGGTTCGCATCCAGGACGATCAGATCGGCCTTTTCCAGAATTTCAGCGCAGGGGAGGAGCGACTCCGGGGTCAGCTCTTTCAAAAGGCCCATATCGTTTACGCCGGAGAGAAGATCCCCCCCGTCCATGATCGCCGCATAGGCGGGGCAGGACCTTCCCGGGATGGAGCGGCTGTGCCTGAGGGAGACCCCGGCCTTCTCCGTCTCCTCCCTTACGAAGCGGGAGTGGCCGTCGTCCCCCAAAAGGGTAATCAGCTCCACCGGGCCTATGTCATTCCCGCCGGCCAGGGCCAGGGATTCGGCGATGTTCCGTCCCACCCCGCCGGGAAGGAAGCGGATGCGCCCCGGCGCGGAATCTCCCGGCAGGACCCGCCGGTCCGGGACGGCGATGATGTCGATATTGGCACCGCCCACCACGGCGATCATAGGGCCAGGCTGTCCAGCAGCAGTTTGATTTTCGCCCCCGCCTTGCCCCGGTGGGAGAGGCGGTTCTTCTCCTCTTCGCTCAGGTCGGCCACGGTCATCTTCCGGTCCTCCAGATAGAACACCGGATCGTATCCGAAGCCCCCCGTGCCGGACTGGTTCTCCGTGATGCGCCCGTCCAGGGTCTCCTGCACCGTGTAGATCCGGTATTCGGAGATCAGAAGGACCATGGAACAGACGAAGAAGGCGCTCCTGTCATCGATCCCCTCCAGGTTTTTCAAAAGGAAGGCATTCCGTTCCGGCGCTTCCAGCATCCGCCCCGCCTCCTGTGAGCCGTATCGGGCGGAGTAGATGCCCGGGGCGCCCCCCAGGGCGGGGAGGGAGAGGCCCGAATCGTCGGCGATGACCGGTTTGTCGGTCAGGGCGGCCAGGGTGCGCGCCTTGAGGAGGGCGTTTTCCAGATAGGTCGTCCCCGTCTCTTCGCAGTCGAAGTCGATCCCCAGGTCGGCGGGGATCAGCACCCGGTGGGGGGAGAGGATCTTTTCCAGTTCCTTCGCCTTATGGGCGTTGCCCGTGGCCAGAACTACTTCCATATGAGCTCCTCTCTGGTTCTCTTGGGTACGTGGTGCCCCCCCCTTTCGTCCCGGTAGTAGGTGGTGGGGTAGCCCTCTTTCACATCCTCCAGGATAATGGTCTCCCCCGGTTCGCCCAATGCCAGGATGAGCAGGGGGGTAAGACGCTCCGGAATGGCCATCTCCCGGATGAGCCCGGGCTTGTCGAAGGCGCCGATCATACAGCAGCCCAGACCGGCCGCGCGGGCGCCGAGCATCATGCTCTGGGCGGCGATGCCGTGATCTACCCCGGCGGCGGCTCCCAGTTCCGTGTCCAGGAGAATGATGATGTAGGCGGAGGGCCTCTGGCCTTCGGCGGGGCCGTCCCAGTCCTTCAGAGCCCCGGCCCAGCGGGTCTGGGGGAATACCTTGGCGCAAGCCTCCGGGCTGTTGACCAGAATGAATTTCAGGGGCTGCTTATTGGACCCGGAGGGGCTGAACCGGGCGCAGTCGACCAGTTTTTCCAGGGTCTCCCCGCTGACCGGGACTTCTTTGAACCGTCTGATAGAACGGGTTTCCTTAATAAGAGCGAAAAAATCCATAGTAACTCTCCTTCCCTTTGGCTGTATGGGGCCATGGTAAAGGAAATCCCGCGGCGAGGCAATAACTACCGGGGGAGAGTTATCCGGAATTCCGCCCCCCCGTAGGGGCTTTTCCAGGCGGTGATCTCCCCGCCGTGGGCTTCCACGATGGCCTTTGAGATGGCCAGGCCCAGGCCGTATCCCCCGTCGTCCCGGTTGCGGGAGCGGTCCAGCCGGTAGAAGCGGTCGAAAATGCGGGCCCTGTCCTCAGGAGGGATTCCCGGGCCGCTGTCCCCTATGGTAATGACCAGGGAGTCCTTTTCCCCCGCGCAGCGCACCTCCACCTGACCCGGTGAGGGGGTGTAGCGCAGGGCGTTGGTGAGGATGTTCTTGAGCACCTGTTCCAGGCGGTTCCAGTCTGCGGAGAGACGGTCCGATCCGTCGGTCGCCGGGACGGGGGTATCCGGGGAGAGGGGCGTTCCCTCCCAGAGCAGAGTGATCCCCTTCTTGCGGCTCTCGGGGAGAAAGGTCTGGAGGATGCGGAAACAGAAGGGGCCGCCGTTTCCGTCACCCCTCTCCAGGGAGACCGTGCCCGCCTCCATGCCGGCAAGTTTCTGCATCTCCCCGATGAGGCGGGAAAAATTCCGAGTCTCCCGGTGGAGGATGTCCAGCTGGGCCTCATCGGCTTTGTATATGCCGTCCCGGATCATCTCCAGCCGGCTCAGGAGAAGAGCCACCGGAGTCCGGAGTTCGTGGGCCGTATCGGCGATGATGCGCCTTTTCCACTCCTCCGACTCCTCCAGGTTCTTCGCCATCCCGTCGAAGCTGATACCCAGGAGACCTATCTCGTCACGGCCGGCCACGCCGGTGCGCGCCCGGTAGTTCCCCCGGCCCAGATCGGCGGCGGCCCGGTCTATATTCCTCAGGGGGGAGAGCATGCGCCCCAGAAGGATGACGCCCAGGACCAGAATCGTCAGGGTGGAGAGGATGTAGGTGAGAATCAGCACCCGGTTTATCTCCCGGAGCATGGCCCGGTCGTTCCGGTTCATCTCATGGCTCACCATGGAGCCCGCCAGGACATAGGCCTCGGTCTTCCCTTCCCAGATGACGGGGACCCCTTCGGTGAAATTATCAATTCTGTCGGGAACACTCTCCCGGGTGTCGGAGGAGAATAGGACCCAGCCCCCCGTATCGGTGACGGTCAGGGCTATCGGCTCCTCCCGGTCGAACATCATGTTCCTGCCCATTCCCGTACCCATGCCCGGCCGGGCGATCATGCTCCGGTCCCCCTGGAAGGGGTTGGCCAGACGGGAGAGATCCTCCCTCCAGCGCGTCCAGTTCCCCTCCAGGAAATGGGCCGCCATGGCCGCCCTCTGCCTGTCCGCCTGGCTGATATAGCGGGAGTAGCTGTCGGAGACCCGCTTGTTGGCCAGGACCAGGGCGGTGCAGTTCCCCGCGATCATGAGGGAGACGAAAAGGAGGGTGATCTTGAAGCGCAGGGAGTGGTAGAATTTCATGACCCTTCCCTGAACCGGTAGCCCACGCCCCAGACCGTCTCGATATACTCCGGATGGGAGGGATCCGCCTCGGTGAGCTTGCGCAGATTCTTGATATGCACGTCAATCGTTCTCTCGTAGCCCTCCCAGGGATCCTCCTGGAAGCTGTTCAGAAGGTCCATGCGGTTGAAAACCCGGCCCGGGGAGGCCATGAGTTTCTCCAGGATGGCGTACTGCACGGCGGTGATGTCCACCGCCTTCCCCTCCCGGTAGAGGGTCATCTTGAGCCGGTCCAGGACCAGGTCCCCCTCCCTGAGGGGGGGCTTGTCCTCTTCCCCGTCCTGCCCCTTGCCGAAGTTCGCCGTACGGCGCAGGACCGCCCTGATCCGGGCGGCCAGCTCTTTCATGGAGAATGGTTTGGTTATGTAATCGTCCGCCCCGATCTCCAGCCCCAGAAGTTTGTCCCCCTCCTCGGCCATGGCCGTGAGCATTATGATGGGGGTGTTCGCCTGGGACCGGATCCGGCGGGTGACGTCGATGCCGTCCAGTTTGGGCATCATGATATCCAGGAGGATCAGAGCCGGTTCCCCGGAGCGGAAAAGATCCAGAGCTTCGCTTCCGTCGTGGGCGGAGAGGGTTCGGAAACCCACCGCCTCCAGATAGTCGCAGATCATCCGGTTCATCTCTTTTTCGTCTTCCGCCACGAGAATCAGCTCATCCACAGGGTCCTCCTATCTTCTCCGGCCCATGCCACCCATAAAGGGAGCGCCGGTCGCCGATCTGCCTCCGAAGGGACCGCCGTAATAGTCAAGGGCCACCTCTTCGCCGTCCACCTTAAGGGACGTCAGCATAAGGGAATAATAGTCCTCCCCGTCGTTCGTGTAAAGAGAAGGTCCCACGTAACCGGTCGCTTCGGCCCTGGACCCTTCGGCCAGTTCCCCCTCCTGCATGCGGCCCATGCGGATCAGGTAGTTCCCGTCCCCGGTCGCGAGCACTGGATGGAATCCGTCCAGATACTTAATGGTTCCGGTGAGGGTCTTCACATCCTCCGAATCAACGGGGGGGGCGTATCCCCGGCCCATGTAGCCCCAGTCGTCCCCGTCGGCCCGGCCGTTGCGGTCCCAGTTGCCCCCCATCATGCCGCCGCCCATCATGCCGCCGGCATATCCCCGGCCGTAGTACTCCCCGTCGCAGTCGGTGCAGACTTCCGATCCGTACCAGCCGCCCCGGCCGCCGTAGAGGGGAGCGCCCATGCGGGACAGGTCGACGGTGGAGGTTTCCCCGTTCACCGTGGCCATGGTCAGGTGGAACAGCTTGTAGCTGACCCCGCTTTTCGTATAAACCGTATTCCCTTCGAAGCCTTCCCCTTCCAGGGCCGTTCCCTCTTCGATATCCACATCCAGGGTGGCCATAGGGGAGACGATGTAGGCGGTCTTGCCCGATTTCACTACCAGATTGCCGTAGCTGTCCTTCTCCACGGTTCCCTTGATATTAATAAGATCGACACCGTCTTCGTTTATGAAACCCATGCCGTATCCCCGACCGGGAGCGGCCGGATCGTTGGAACCGCCGGCGAAGAGAGCCGCGCCGGCAACTGCTGACATAATCACAGACATAAAAATAGTCTTTTTCATGATAGCCTCCGTATCTTGCTTTGATACTCACAGTATCGCCGGGAGATATGAACCAAATATGAACGGGCTGTGATAGTTTTTATTTCCTTACCACAGCGTTCTCATAAAGAAAAATTTGAATTCCCCCATCCGATGAAATAATCTGTATTTATGAAAAAGAATAGAATAAATGGAATTAGGGTTGGAATTCAGGGCAAAATCCTCCTGCTTATCATATCAATCCTATCCGTATCCAACCTGCTGCAGTTCGCCTTGGCCAACTACGGAATCAAGTCCTCCGGGGAGAAGGTCTCCCGGGAAGTCCTCACCTGGAAACTGGGGGGAGACCTGATCTCCATGAGGAGGCTATTCCGCGAAATATACGGTTCCGCCTCCCTTGATGGGGGAATCCTCACCGGCGAAGGGGGCCGGGCCATCGGCGGGGATAACGACTTCGTCGACGGCATTGGGAAAGACTACGGCATTACGGCTACCCTCTTCGCCCTGGAGGGTGACGACTTCGTCCGGGTCTCCACAAACATCAGAGACGCGGCGGGGGACCGGGTTATCGGCACTAAACTGGGGAAGGGCTCCGCCGCCTACGAGCCTGTTCTCCGGGGAGAAACCTATCTGGGGAACGCGGATATCCTGGGTATCTCCTACCTTACGGGGTACGATCCCATTTTCGACGGGGCGAACCGGATTGTGGGCATTCTGTACCTGGGGATTCCCGAGGATAACATCAACAGGCTGATAACCTCCTCCGCCTCTGCCAATCTGCGCTTTCAGGGACTGCTGGCCCTGGTCATCCTGGGTGTTATCTCCGGTATCTCCTTTTTCCTGGCCCGCTCCATCGTGGGGCCCATCCGGATGGTCTCAGGATCCCTCAATGTCCTCGCCCAGGGGGAGGGTGACCTCACCACCAGTCTGGATGTGACTTCCCGGGACGAATCGGGCCAGGTTGCCGCCTCCTTCAATACCTTCGTCACCAAGCTGAGAATCCTCATGGAGGAAGTCAAGGAGATCATCTCCCATACGGACGATATCAAATTCAGGGTCAGCTCCTCCACGGAAGAGACCTCCGCGTCGGTGGAGGAAATTTCCTCCAATCTCTCCGCCATCGGATCCCAGATCGAGGCCCTGAATAACAATATCAGCGATACGGCCGCTTCCATTGAGGAGATTTCCCGTAACATCCAATCCATGGATGACAGGATCACGGATCAGTCTTCCATGGTGGAGGAATCCTCCGCCGCCATCATCCAGATGATCACATCCCTGGGCAACGTGAGCCGGATCGCCGAAGGCAAACGGGCCACGACCCGGGCTCTTACGGAGGTAGCCGGGAAAGGAAAGGTTCACATAGGGGAAACGGCGGTGGCCTTCAAGTCAGTAGTGAACCATATCAACCAGATTCAGGAGATGGCTTCCGCGATTAATAACATCGCGTCACAGACCAACCTGCTCTCCATGAACGCCGCCATAGAAGCGGCCCATGCGGGAGAGGCGGGACGGGGGTTCTCCGTTGTGGCCGAGGAGATCCGAAAGCTCGCCGATTCCGCTTCTCTCTCCTCCCGTTCCATCTCCCAGCTCATCAAGGACATAACCGGGGCCATTATGGAGACGGACAGGAATGTGACCACCACCACGGAAGCCTTTGATGAAATTGCCGCAGATGTCAACGACACGGTTAATGCCTTTACGGAAATTGAGCATTCCGTCTCGGAGCTCAATACGGGGGGGCGGCAGATTCTGGAGGCGACCAACCGGATAAACGATATTACCGCCGGAATCCGCGACGGTTCGGCGGAGATAAAATCCAGTACCGGTCTCATGCTCCAGGGCTCCACCCTTATACGGGAGATCTCCCGGCAGGTCCGCGACGGGATGGACGAATCCCTGATCGGGGTAAGGGAGATTCTGGGTTCTATGGAACAGATGGTGGAAATGACCGGAGAGCTGGATACGGTGGTCGGACAGCTCAAACGGGATTTCGGGAGGTTCAAAACGGCCTGACCCTATACAAAAAAGGGCTTCCCCCGGGGGAAGCCCTTTTTCTGAAACCCGATAGGTCTTAGCAGCAGCAACAGCCCTTCTTGGCTTCTCCGCCGCAGCATCCGCCCTTTTCCAGGGCCAGGGTCTTGGTGGGCTGGTTGCAGACTTCGTCCGGCCCGTAATACTGGATGGCTCCGGGGAAGGTGAAGGCCGTCTCCACGGCCCAGACGTCGCGCTGTTCGGCGAAGGCCTTGAAGGGCTTGCCGTCCAGTTCCACCAGGGCTTTCTTGATGACGGGCTTCATGGATCCGTGCCTCTGCTCCATGTTCATCATCATGGTGAGGGGGCAGCCGCCGGCTTTCCACTCCCCGGCGGGGCATTCCAGGCCGGACACGTTGGAAATATAGCCGGTGAGTCCCGCGGAGATGAGCAGGAAGGCGCTGAAACCCAGGGTGTAGCAGTAGTCGGAGTCGAAGTTGGAGGGGAAGGCGCAGCGGCCCTCGTAGCCGAAGAAGTGGGCCAGGGCGCTGAATTTGCCCTTGAACTCGCCCTTCACCTTCATCTCGTTCAGCCTTTCCTCCACCATCTGGATCAGGAGCTTTTCCGTCTCGATGCGGGAGACCTGAACGTTTCCGTGGGGATCCCGGTCCATGATGAGCTGTTTCTGAATCTCAACGGGAAGGGAGGAGTAGACGTAGGAGGAGTCCCTGCTGAGCTTTCTGTTGATGAATTCCGCCTGGTCGTCGAATCCGTTAAGGGTGGCGTAGTACTCCGCCTCGTGGGCGAGCAGGTCGTTCAGTTCGGAGATGAGGGCTCCCACCTCGGGTATGAACTCGATAAGGCCTTCGGGGACGAGGCCCACGCCGAAGTTGCAGCCCTTCTCGGCTCTCTTGACGATAACCTTGACGATGTCCTCGACCACCTGGGCCAGGGTCATCTTCTTCTCTTCCACTTCCTCGGAGATAATGCAGAAGTTGGGCTGGGTCTGGAGGGCGCATTCCAGGGCGATGTGGGAGGCGCTCCGTCCCATCAGCTTGATGAAGTGCCAGTACTTCTTGGCGGAGTTGGAGTCCTTTTCTATGTTGCCGATAAGCTCGGCGAAGGTTTTGGTGGCCGTATCGAAGCCGAAGGAGGTCTCGATGTGCTCGTTCTTCAGGTCCCCGTCGATGGTCTTGGGACAGCCGATGACCTGGATGTCCTCGCCCTGGGCCTTGAACCACTCCCCCAGGAGGGCGGCGTTGGTATTGGAGTCGTCACCGCCGATGACGACCACGGCGCTGACCCCGATCTTCTTGCAGACGGCGAGGGATTTCTTGAACTGCTCCTCCGTCTCCAGTTTGGTCCGGCCCGAGCCGATGATGTCGAATCCCCCCGTGTTCCGGTAGGCGTCGATGAATTCGTCGGTGAACTCCACGTAATCCCCTTCGATGATGCCCGAGGGGCCGCCCTTGAAGCCGTAGAGCTTGGACTCTTTGTTGCCCTTCTTGATCCCGTCGTAGAGACCGGCGATGACGTTATGGCCGCCGGGAGCCTGGCCGCCGGAGAGGATGACCCCCACGTTGATCTTTTTACCCGCCCCGGCGTTAGTCCCCTCTTCGAACCGGGCGACGGGCTGGCCGTAGGTGTTGGCGAAGAGCTTCTTCACATCCGCCGCGTCGGCGACCGCTTCGGTGGGTTCGCCCAGGGCTACGGTGATATTCTTTACGTCCTTCTGCAGGACCGCAGGAAGTTTGGGCTGGTAGGCGTACCGGGCTTTCTGGAGTTCCGAGATATTCATTTTATTCTCCTGTTTGAATTGATGATAAGGGGGGGAGGTGCTCCGTGGCCGTCCGTCCTCCCGCGTCCAGCTACTATTTATAGATAAGATAGGGGGTAAGGTCAAGGGCAGAAGCCCCTCATATCTCCGCCGCGGAGGCAAACCGTCCCGGGGGCATGCCCTCCCTCTTCCTGAAGGCCCGGGAGAAATAGAGCTCGTCCGAAAAGCCGCAGGCCCAGGCGGTTTCCTTGACGGAAAGGCCCTCCCGAAGCAGCCTCCGGGCCTTCTCGAAGCGCAGGTCGGTGCGGTACTGGCGGGGCGTTTTGCCGAAACGGGATTTGAACAGGTCCCGGATGTAAACGGGGGAGAACCCCCTGTCCCCCTGAAGCCGTTCCAGTTCCCCGTCCTCCGGATCGGTCTCCCGTATCAGCCGGGCTAGCTCCATGACCGCCTCCAGGGGGCCCCGGGGGGAAGATCCCTCCGAAAGGTAAGGGCCGCCCCGGCGGGCATGGGCTTCCAGGAAATCCCACAGGACCGCGCGGAAGAGACTGTCTCCCAGGAAGGGGGCGGGGGAGGGGTCTTTCTGGAGGGCCGCGTACTCCCGGGCCAGGGTGAAGTGGGGGAGGATTCCGGCGGAGGGGAAATCGACCCACTCCAGGGCGTCCGCCCCGCCGGGGACCTTGAGGGTGAAATGCTGGGCCAGGACATGGTACTTCCCGGACGCCCCCAACCGGGCCCTGACCGGAATTCCGGGCCGGGCCAGATAGGCCTTTCCCGGCAGGATATGCCACTTCCCCCGATCGTCCTCATAGAGGGCCTCCCCGTCCAGACAGATGAGAAGATCGTAATCGGCGGTGGTCCAGCCGTCCAGGCTCCAGTCCCGGGATACCCCCTCGTAGAGAAGGGTCACGTTGCGGGTGAGGAGAAAGTCATCCTGCCGGAAGAGAGTGAAAAAGAGATTCTGCGTTTTGTCCATGCTCTTATGTATCGGATCTCTACCGCCGGGACTGAACCGGGGTTATTCTGTAGACATGAGCGCAACCATGGACAGGGTGAACGAAGCCCACAAGAGACTGGCGATAAAACGGAAGATGACCGTGCGCCGGGAGGAGTATCTGGATTATATGACCTTCCGGAGTCCCGGCCCGGTCCTCTACAGGGAGATCTTCGGCCCCCTCATAGGCCTGAAGGAGGAGTGGCGGGAGCAGGGCGCCCGGGAGGAGGAGCTGGACCTCTCCGCCTACGAATTCCGCCAGCCCCTTTTTTATGACTGCGGCCTGGTTACGGGTTATGCCGGCCCGGATCTCTCGGAGATGCTGGAGGAGACGGAGGAGCACTTTATCTACCGGGATCCCATGGGCATAAAGATGAAGCTCATCCGGGCCAGCTCCACCCTGGGGCTGCCCCTGGAGTGGCCGGTGAAGTGCCGGGAGGACTGGGAGAGGCTCAAACCCCATTTCTCCTACCGTCCCGACAGGATTCCCCCCGGCGGGGCGGAGAGGGCCCGGGAGATGGCCCGCCGGGGCTATGTGGTCACCGCTTCCCTGCCCGGCGCCTTCGATACGGTCAGGACCCTCATGGGAGACGAGGAGGCCGCCGTGGCTCCCTACCTGCAGCCGGATCTGGTGGGCGATATCCTGGATACGGTGGGAAATACCTGCCGCCGCCTCTTCGCGGAGGCGGGCATGCCCAT
>QKAI01000550.1 GCA_003246505.1 Spirochaetaceae bacterium
TCCCCTATCTCGTCCAGGAAGATGGTGCCCCCGTCGGCCAGCTCGAAGCGCCCCTTGCGCTGGGAGGCGGCCCCGGTGAAGGAGCCCTTCTCATGGCCGAAGAGCTCGCTCTCCAGGAGGGATTCGGAGAGGGCGGCGCAGTGCACCTTGATGAAGGGCTTGTCCTTCCGGGGGGAGGCGTTGTGGATGGCGTCGGCCACCAGCTCCTTCCCCACCCCGCTCTCCCCGGTGATGAGCACGGAAACCCGGGTCTGGGCCACCTGCTCCACCAGGTCCAGCACCCGGTCCAGGGCGCCGGAACGGCCGATGATGGCCCGGTCCTTCTTCTTCTCCAGGCGCTCCACTTCCTTCTGCAGGGCCTGGTGCTCCACGATGAGCTTGCGGGTGGAGAGGGCCCGTTTGACCAGGAGCCCCAGCCTGTCCAGGTTCACCGGCTTGGTGAGGAAGTCGAAGGCCCCGTTGCGCATGGAGTCCACCGCGTTTTCCACGGTCCCGTGGCCGGTGAGGATGATCACGGGCACCGTGGGATAGGAGGTGGTGATCTTCTTGAGCAGCTCCTCCCCCCCCATGCCGGGCATCTTCAGGTCGCTCACCACCAGGTCGATGCTGGTCTTGAGCATCTCCTTCATGGCCTCGTTGCCGTTCTCCGCCAGGTAGACCTCGTACCCCTCCATCTCCAGGGATTTCCCCAGTCCCACGCGGATATTCTTCTCGTCGTCCACGACCAGGATCTTGAATGTCATTGTATCACCTCTTCTGCGCCGGCATGATCGAAGGAGAGAAGCTTCTCCCCCTCCTGGGGCACGGGGAAGGAGATGTAGAACACGGTGCCCTCCCCCTCCCGGGAGTGGACGTCTATCTCGCCGCCGTGCTCCTTAATGATTTTGTAGACCACGGTCAGCCCCAGGCCGGTTCCCGTGTCCTTGGTGGTGAAGTAGGGCTCGAAGATCTTCTCCCGCACATCCCGGGGGATCCCGTGTCCCGTATCCCCTATGGAAAGGACGATCCGGTCGTCCTTGAGCACGCAGTTGACCGTCAGGACGCCCCCCCCCTCCATGGCGTGCTGGGCGTTCTTAATCAGGTTCAGCAGGGCCTGCTTGATCAGATTCTCGTCAAGCTGTATCCAGGGGAGATGCTCGTCCGCGTGGTACTCCACTTTGATGCCGTCGAACTCCATCTCCTTGCCGATGAACTCCATCAGCTCGTCCAGCACCCCGTTCAGGTCCCGGCGCAGCAGGGTGGCGTCTATGGGCTTGACCGCGAAGAGGTAGTCCACCACGATGGAGTTGAGCCGGTCCACCTCCTCGTTCACGATCTCCAGATAGCTCAGGAGCTCCTCCCGGGGGACCTCCCCCTCCTTCTTGAGCATCTTCTCCATGAGCTGGATGTAGATGGCCATGGAACCCAGGGGGTTCTTGATCTCGTGGGCGATGCCCGCGGTCATGGTGGAGAGGGACACCAGTCCCTCCGCCCTTCTCAGCTGGGCCTCCTGGTTCTTGATCCGGGTCACGTCCTCCACAAAGACCAGGTTGCCCCGGATCGTCCCCTCGCTCACCAGGGGGAGGATGGAGAGGCGCAGGATGACCGTGCGGCCGGAAATATCCAGAATGTACTCCCGGTCCCTTATGGTCTCATTGTTCATGAGACTCGACTTCACGAACTCGGAGATTTCGCTGTCCTCTATGATCTCCCAGGTGAACATCTCCCCGTGGTTCCCCCGCATCACCGGCATGATGCGGTGGAGGGGCCGGTTCACGTGCATGATCCGGTGCTGGTTGTCGGAGATGATCATCCCCGCGTCGATGGAGGAGGTGACCATGGCCAGGAGCTCGTTCTCGTCTACCATGTCGAAGAGGAGGCGCTGCACCTGGCCGCAGTCCAGCTTGTCCACCCTCTTTATGGTCTGGCGGATGAATTTGTTCACCTAGGCCTCCCTCATGCGGTAGTAGGACGCTTCCAGGAGCAGGAGGGGATTCTGGTTCAGGGTCTCCACGCCACGGAAGTTCTCCCGCAGTATCCCGTTCCACCGCTCCGCCCGGTCCAGGGAGAGGGGCATCTCCCCGTCCAGGCCCTCCCTCTGCCATCTCTGCATGACAAGGAAGAGCTCCTGATAGAAGAGGAAGAGATCGTCCGACTCCATCCCGTCGAAGATCCGGGAGGGGAAGATCCGCTCCCGCTGGTAGAGGTCGGTGAGGAAGGATTCGGCCAGTTCGGAGATCCGGGACTGGCCGGAGTGGCGGAACCGGGAGAACCACTCCTCCAGGGAGGCGACCTGGGACTCGTCCCGGTAGAGGCGGGAGACGATCTCCCGGGAGACGGCGCTGCTCCGGTCGGAGAAGGTGTAGTTCCTCACCCGGGAGAGGATGGTGGGCATGATCATCCTTTTTCTCTCGGTGAGCATGATCAGGTAGAGATCCTCCGGCGGCTCCTCCAGAAGCTTGAGCAGGGCGTTGCGGGCGCTCTCCAGCATGCTCTCCGCCCGCTCCATGATGACCACCTTGATATGGTCCACCCCGCCCGCGGCCATGTGGCTCCAGGAGGAGATGCGCCGGATCTGGCTGATGGGGACCGTGGCGGGGATCAGCTTTTCCAGGTCGGGCACGGTTTTCTCGATCAGCTTGAGCCCCTCTTCCAGCTCCTTGCCGGAGAGTTCCGGCTTGCCCGGTTCCAGGGAGTTGAGGAAGTCGTTGATCTCCTCCATGACCCGGGTGCCCTTGGATATCTTCTTCTCCTCCCCCTCCCACAGGATGGGGTCGAACCGGCGCAGGAGCTTCCTCACGCTGCGGATAAGCATGAACCGGGAGGCGTCCCGCCCGTCCCGGCGCAGAAGGTCCGCGGAGGCGGCGATGTCCTCGTAGAAGGAGCGCTTTCCCAGCATGAGCAGATGGGGCTGCAGGAGCAGGCGGGAGGCCTTGCAGGAGGGGCACTGGCACTGCCAGGGCGCACCTGCGGTACGGCAGTTCAGGGCCCGGACCGTTTCCAGGGCGGCGGTCATCTTCCCGGAGTAGCGGGGTCCGGAGAAGAGAAGGGACGGGGGCAGGGACTTCTGGCCGATGTCCCGGGCAATGGCGTCCCGGAACCGGGTCTGTTCCAGCAAATTCTCAAACATAGAACCTCATGAAGACCTGGAGGATAGCCGCGGCATGGGTGAACAGGGTTCCCCCCAGGGCATAAATTTTATCGCCCCCGATCCAGGGCTGAAGAATCAGGATCCAGGTGAAGAGCAGGGAGAAGAAGGCCCCCGTGGCCAGGCCGGCGAAAAAGCCCCCCAGCCGGCCGGGAAGGGAGATTTTTCTTCCTCCCCCGGGCTTCTTCCCGTAGAGGACGCGGAAGAGCTGGGTCAGCAGAACCATGGGGATCAGGTAGAGAAGGAGAAAGACGAAGAAATAGGACCCCAGGGGGAGGGAGGTTTTGCCGACGTAGAGATCCCCCGCCCAGGGAGAGAAAACCAGGGCCAGGACGCAGGGGAAGAGGTGGGCGGAAAAGAAGGTGAAGGTACGCAGCCCCCCCCGGAGCCATCCCAGGACAAGGGAAAGAAGGCAGATTGCCAGATACGCGATTTCCCAGATACCGTACATCATAGGGCCAGATCCTCCCCGATGGTCTTGAAAATGATGGGTACCGCCTCTCCCATCTTCAGGCCCGCCCCGATCCGGTCCCAGTCGGCGGTCCCGCCCTTCAGGAGGGCCTCCACCGCCCGGACCAGTTCTTCCCCGGTCAGGGTCTCCCCGTCCAGGACCCGGGCCGCCCCGGCCTCCTCGAAGACCCGGGCGTTGTATACCTGGTCCCCCCGGCTCCCCCTGGTCAGGGGGAGGAGCAGCATGGGGGTCCGTCCCGCCGCCAGTTCCCAGACCGCCGCGGCCCCCGCCCGGGAGAGAGCCCCGTCGGCGCAGGCGATAATATGGTAGATCTCTTCGTTGAAGTAGGGGGCTCGGAAGTAGTTTTCCCTCTCCAGGGGGGTGTAGTTGGCCGCCCCGGTTTGATGGATGACAAAGCAGAATTCCGTCAGCCGGTCCAGATTCTCCTCCACCAGGCGGTTGATCTGCTCCGCCCCCAGGCTCCCCCCCATGACGAGAAGCACGGGCAGATCCGCCTTTGCCCCCGCGAGGGCCCGTCCCTTTTCCCTGCTGCCGGTGAGGAACTCCTCCCTCACCGGATTGCCGGAGACCACGCATTTGGGGCGGTAGGCGGGCTTCATGTATTTGAGGGTGGCCTCGTAGGGCAGGAAGATGCGGTTGACGAAGCGGCTGTTGATGCGGGTGGCCAGGCCTGGGGTCACGTCCGACTCGTGGGTGTACACGGGAATCCCCAGGCTCCGGGCGGCGAGGACGGGGGGAACGGAAACGAATCCCCCCTTGGAAAAGAGAAAGAGGGGGCGGTTCTTCCGCAGAATCCTTCGGGCCTGGAAGTAGCCGGCTATGATGCGAAATAGGTCTGTGAAATTCTTCAGATCCGGGTAGCGGCGGAGCTTCCCCGAGGATATGCCGTAATAGGGGATATCCCATTTTTCCACCAGGGACCTCTCCATGCCCCCCGAAGACCCTATCCAGTAGACGGGCCGGTCCGGGGATTCCCTGCGGAGGGCGTCGATAAGGGGTTTGGCGGGATACACGTGTCCCCCCGTCCCTCCCCCCGTGAAGGCGACAGGTCCGGGCAGCTTTGAAAAGGGGATGATGCTCATGCCCATAGAATAGCCGTTTTTTCCGGCCTGATCAACCGAAAAGGGAGGAGGGATTCTTCCGGAAATCCGGTTTATAGGGGGCCTGCCTGGTTTTGCAGGGGGAGGCGGAACAGACCCAGCAGGAAACGAAGCCCACGGGGGAGAGGAAATAGAAGCCCGACAGGGACTTGGCCGGTTCCATGAGGCAGCTCCCGTTGAGGCTTACCCCTATCTCCCCCTCCGTATCGCCGAGGAGGGAAAAGAGTTCCCTCTGATCCTCCAGGGGCCAGACCTCCCTGTCGGCGGAGCCCGGGTTCATGTAGGTGAGGCGGATTTCCGAACCGGGGGTCAGCAGCCGCTCCTTCATCCGGTTTTCCAGGTAGGCGGAGGCGGACTGGACAGCCATTTCCGCCAGGGCGTCGATCCAGTAGTTCCGCAGGGGATCGGCTTCCTTCTCCAGCCTGTGGGCGATCTCCCGGCCGCAGGTCACCACATAGGCCCAGACCCGGTCGGTTCGCTTCAGATTCCAGGCCAGGACCGAGCTGGTGAAGACCCGGCCCCCGATGAGGATCTCCTCCTCCCCGGCGGCCTGCACGGGAAACTCCCCGATGAGATAGCGGGGTCTGACCAGGGGGACCGCTTCGGCGAGCACCCCCTCCAGCTCCTCCGCCAGGGACAGGTACCGGTCGAAGCGGATCCATCTGTCATAGGTCTCCCGGTCGAAGGCGAAGGGAGCCTCGC
This sequence comes from Spirochaetaceae bacterium, assembly GCA_003246505.1. Lineage (GTDB taxonomy): Bacteria > Spirochaetota > Spirochaetia > DSM-2461 > DSM-2461 > SZUA-368. Next base: position 5,402 of record QKAI01000550.1, read on the forward strand.
CGGCCTCCCTCACTGGTGGATCTCCTGGTTCTTGCCGGAAAGGCCCCGGGACTCCCGGTATTTGCCCGGGGTCAGACCGGTCATTTTCTTGAACACCCGGGTGTAGTAGCTCTGGTCTTCGAATCCCACCATGCCCGCCACGTCGATGAGGGGAATGGAACGGTTCCGGAGGAAGTCCTTGCTCCGCTCCACCCGCAGGGAATTGAGGTAGGAGGCGAAGCCGCAGCCCATCTCCTCCTTGAAGATTTTGCTGAAATAGGCCGGGGAGAGATAGGCCTGGTCCGCCGCCTCCTCCAGGGTGATCTTCCGGGTGAAATGCTTCTTCACGTAGCGGATCGCCCGGTAGATGGCGTCGGCGTGCTTGATCTCCCGCAGATCGAAGACCATTTTGGCGAAGCGGTCGATCACCCGGGCGAGCCAGGAGGTCAGCCCCTCTATGGTGTTGTACCGGTTGATCTCCCTTATGTAGCGGTAGTTCAGGCCAAAGACCATCTGCTCGTCCGCCCCCGCCTCCATGGCGGCCCGGGAGAGGAGCACCAGGAGTTCCAGGACCCGGGTCCGGATGAGGGAGAAGTCGTTCCCGGAGCTGAAGAGGATCGCCCCCAGAATTTCGTTCAGGAGCTTCCGCGCCTCGTCGATGTCCCCCACCTGGATGGCCTGGATCATGTCCTGTTCCTTCTTGAGGGGATAGGGGGCGGAACCCTCGTTGACCTGGCTCTCCTCTTTAATGGCCTGGATGTACTCCCCGATGGCCCGCTGCTGGGACTCCCGTTCCTGGCTGTCCCGGATGGTCCCCTCGTCCTTCGTGCAGAGCTGGAAGGCGTAGGCGAAGAGGGTGCGGGACTGGGATTCCGCCTCCTCCGGGGTGAGGACGGGAATGGAGCCTATCAGATCGCCCACCCTCTCCTCGGAAAGACCGGTCAGACCGGAAAGATTGCTGTAGAAAAATTCATCCCGCTCCACCATCAGGGCCGGGCCGCCCACCAGGGCCCCCACCATGCGCCCCTCCTCCAGGAGGGGTGAGGCCCAGTGGAGCAGGGAGGCGGGGCAGAAGTAGAAATACCTCCCCCCGAACCTTTCCGCCTGGTAGGCCCCGTAGAGGTGGACCCCCTTGCAGTCGATCGTCCCGAGCCCGTTCTTTCCCAGATGGGAGCAGAGGGCGCAGGGGGTGTCGTCCGTGGTTTTGCCCTGGTCGTCTATGACGAAGCAGGACATGCCCGTGGCCCGGGAGTAGTGGGCCGCCTCATCACGGGCCAGATCCAGCAGGGTCCTACCCAAGGGGGATCTCCCCCCCTTCGGGGAAGGTCATGGCCATAATGTAGTCGTTCTGATAATCCCGATGGCAGGAGAGCTCCAGATAGGAGATCTCCCGGCGGAGCTCCTCCGCCCGGGCCAGTTTGTGCCTGTCCAGGGCCATGAGGATCCCCCCTTTGCCGGAGCTGTTCCCCACCACCTCCACCCGGCCGGCGCAGGCCCCGGGGATGAGCCCGATGCGGATGGCGCTGACCTCCCGGAGCCAGAACCCGAAGCCCCCCGCCAGGTAGACCCGGCTGACATCCTCCAGGGAGATGCCCCTCTCCCTCAGGAGGGTGGTCACCGCCCCGGCGATGGCGGCCCGGGCCATCTGAACCTCCCGCACGTCCCGCTGGGTGAAGGTTATATGGGGGGCGACAAGAAAGGCCCGGTCCCCGTTGCCGTCCGTCACCAGGCGGGCCCGGAGGTCCTCCGGTAGATCGGCCAGCTCTTCCTCCTCCAGGAAGCGGCCCGTCTCGTCCACGATGCCCTTCTCCAGGAGAAGGGCCATCACGTCGATGATGCCGGTTCCGCAGAGGCCGACGGCCGGTTCTGAGGCGATGGTTTTGTAGGAGTATTCCTCCCCTTCCCACTCCACATGGCTCACCGCCCCGGCCACGCCGGCCATCCCCGCGGAGATGTTGGCCCCTTCGAAGGCGGGCCCCGCCGCGCAGGAGCAGGCCAGGAGCCCCTCCCGGTTCCCCAGGACCAGTTCCCCGTTCGTGCCCAGATCCAGGAGCAGGGTGTGCTCCTCCCGGCTCTCCATCCCCGTAAAGAGGACGCCAGCCAGGATGTCGCTTCCTATGTAACCGGACAGGCAGGCGGGCAGGATGAGGGGCGTTTCTTCATAGCCCGGCAGGAAAAGATCCCCCCCCTTGAGAAAAAGGGTTTCCGAAATCAGGGGCGCGAAGGGGGCCCGGGCGATGCCCGAAGGGTTCAGGCCCGCCAGCAGGTGGATCATGGAAGGGTTGCCGCAGATGAGGAAGAGATCCGCCCGGAAGCCCTGGCGGATGGCGATCTCATCGGCCATGCGCGCCAGCTGGGAACCGATGATGTTTCCCATCTCCCGCCGATTGTCCTCTCCCTGCTCGGCGTACTCGATACGGCTTATGACGTCCCCCCCCCGGGCCCGCTGCCCGTTCATGGCGGCCACCGTATCCACCACTTCCCCCCGGTTCAAATCCACCAGGTAGAGGACCACCGTGGTCGTTCCCAGATCCACCACCCCCCCGTACAGGGGCGGCTCTCCCTGGGCGGGGGCCGGTTTGACCGCCACGACCCTCCCGTTCAGAATCAGAAGGGTCAGCCTGAGGGCCTCCTCTCCGGTCCGGCACGGGAGGGGGGCGATAAGGGAAAAGGGGAAATCCAGATGGTCAAACCCTCCCCGGGCCGCCTCTTCCCTGAGGGCGGTCAGGGTATCCCTCTGGTCTTCCAGGCTGGCAGGGGGTATGGTCAGGATAAGGGCTTTGAGAGGGGGATCTCCCCCCTCGAGGGAGAAGTGGTCCTGCTGGATAAGGGCCCCCTCCTCTCCCCTCCGCAGGGAGAGGGTCACCTCCCCCTCCGTGCGGAGCAGACAGGCCAGGCGGTATCCCCGCTCCCGTTCGTGGGGGGTCAGACTGCGCAGCTCCCTTTCCGTAAGGGGGGGCAGGTTCCCGCCCTCCACGATAACCTTGCACTTGCCGCAGGTTCCCTTGCCGCCGCAAGGGGCGTCCCCCGTCCACACACCCCGGTCCATAAGATTCTGGTAGAGGGTTCTCTGAGGATCATAGGAAAAGGATTGACCCTCTCCCCAATGCAGAATATGTTCCATGGAGGACATTTTAGCTCCCATTATTCCTCAATTATAGGATAATTTTAGGGGATTTTGTACTATTTTTTTTTGGCGTCAGGGGAGAACAACCGGGTTGAGGGTTGCCAGAATCAGTTCGCCCTTCCCGTTACGGGTCAGCCAGTAGGTATAGAAAAGGTTGTTTTCGATTGGCCCGTAGTACAGGGTTTCCTGCTTCATGCCCGGACGTTCCCTCAAGTCGGGCCGGGGCAGGGTCAGTTCCACCAGGGGGCTCTCTCCTTCCGGACCGGTGAAACCGATGGGATACTCCCGGGGGGTGAGAAAAAAGAGACGCCAGTCCCAGTCAACCCGGCGCACCGCCAGATAGTCGCCGCAGCCGGTCAGGGTGGACTCCCTCCCGTCACGGTAACGCAGGGAGTAGCTGCGCCCCTCCTCCGTGGGGGGATAGCAGGTGATGCTGACCGGATAGATCCCCTCCTCCAGGGAGAAGACCCCCGAGGATCCCCAGACGATGGGAATCAGGGAGGCCATGAAAATGGTCAGGGGCACCAGGAGGGCCAGCCTGAGGGAGATGACAAAGAAGAAGAGGGTCAGGGGCAGATAGAAGGGGAGCACCCGTTTCCGGAAGAAATCGGGCACTATGAAGTCGGTATAGATGAAGGCGCCCCCCAGGGCGATCAGAAAGAGGGAGAGTCCGGCCATGAGCCAGACCCGGCTCCGTCCCCTTCTGACCAGGGAGGACAGGGTCAGCCCCAGGCCCAGGGCGGCGAAAAAGAGCCACCCGTAGGGGGAACCTTCATTCATGGGCATGGGTCAGGGCATGGCCTTGGCGGCGATCTTCTCCTGAACCAGGGCTATCGCTTCGTCCAGGGTCAGGCCGTTGATCTGCTCGCCGGTGCGGGTCCGGATGCTCACCTTCCCCTCCTCCTGCTCATTGGCGCCCAGAACGAACATGTAGGGGATCTTCTGGGTCTGGGCTTCCCGGATCTTGGCGTTCATCCTGTCGTCGCCCAGGTCCTTCTCGGCCCTTATGCCCGCGGCCCGCAGCTTCTTCCACACCCCGTCGGCGTAGTCGTCGAAGTTGTGCCCCACGGGAATGACCTGGGCCTGGACGGGACTCAGCCAGACCGGGAAGGCCCCGCCGTAGTTCTCGATCATGACGCCGAAGAACCGATCCAGGGATCCGAGCTGGGCCCGGTGGACCATGAAGGGCCGCTTCTCCCTGCCGTCGGTGTCCACAAAGGTCATGTTAAAGCGCTCGGGCAGATTAAAGTCGAACTGGATGGTGGAGAGCTGCCACTCCCGGCCCATGGAGTCCTTGACCTTCAGGTCGATCTTGGGTCCGTAGAAGGCGCCGCCCCCCTCGTCGATGCCGTACTCCAGGCCCTCCTTCTCTATGGCCTTCTTAAGGGCCTCCTGGGCGGATTCCCAATCGGAGACATCCCCCACGCACTTCCCCTCCGGGCGGGTGCTCAGGTAGGCGGAGATATTGTCGAATCCGAAGGACTTGAGCATGTAGAGGCTGAAGCGCAGGACCTCGGTGATCTCCCCGTCCATCTGGTCCGGGGTGCAGATGATGTGGGCGTCGTCCTGTGTAAAGCCCCGGACCCGGGTCAGGCCGTGGAGGGTGCCCGACTTCTCGTAACGGTAGACCGTTCCCAGCTCGGCCCAGCGGCAGGGCAGGTCCCGGTAGGACTTCTTCCCCTCGTTGTAGATCATGATATGGAAGGGACAGTTCATGGGCTTGCAGTAGTAGTCCGACTTGTCCATCTCCATGGGGTTGTACATGCTCTCCTTGTAGAAATCCAGGTGCCCCGAGGTCTCCCAGAGCCAGCTCTTTCCCACATGGGGGGTGAAGACGATCTCGTAGCCGTTCTTGTAATGCTCTTCCCGCCAGAAGTTCTCCACGGCCACGCGCATGCGGCCCCCCTTGGGGTGCCAGTAAACCAGGCCGGGGCCGGCGTCCTCGTGGAGGCTGAACAGGTCCTGCTCCTTGCCGATGCGCCGGTGGTCCCGCTTCTTGAGCTCCTCCAGATGGTCAAGGTGCTCCTTGAGGAGCTTCGGATCCCCGAAGGCGGTGGCGTAGATTCTCTGCAGCATGGGCCGCTTCTCGTCCCCCCGCCAGTAGGCTCCGGCGATGGAGAGGAGCTTGAAGGCCTGGGGGTTGAGCCGGGATGTGTCCTCCACGTGGGGACCCCGGCAGAGATCGGTGAAATCCCCCAGATGGTAGAGGGAGATGACCTCGTCCTCGGGGAGCTCGTTGATGAGCTCCACCTTATAGGGCTGGTCGGCGAAGAGTTCCAGGGCCTTCGCCCGGGAGACCTCTTCCCGCTCTATGGGGTGGTTCTCCCTGATGATCCCCTTCATATTCTCGGAGATCACCTCCAGGTCCTCCTCGCTCAGGGACCGGGGAAGATCGAAATCGTAGTAGAATCCGTTCTCGATGGCGGGGCCGATGGCGATCTTCGCCTCGGGGAAGAGTTTCAGAACTCCCGCCGCCATCACGTGGGCCATGGAGTGGCGCATGGTGGCCAGTTTCTCCAGCTTTTTCTGTTCCTTGGATGACAATTCTGCCATAACTAAGTACCTCCTGCGGGGGCCCTAAGGAATCCACGGACGCCCCGTGGGCGAAAAAAAGGAGAACAGCTCCCTTCCCCGCCCTTAGTAAAAAACTAACAAAGGACGAAGAACGCAACGGTTCTCCGCGGTACCACCTTTTTTCGCCGAAGCCAGTGTATGGCACTCCGACGCACTTAGCTCCCCCTTGTCGCGGGGTAACGGCGCGGTCTACTAGCGTTACAGTACTCTGCGACAGCGTTCGGCGCGCGGCTCGGGAGTGGTTTTCGGAACTCTTCCGCCGGTCTTCTTCCAGCCCGTTCCCCGAAGGGAATCCGGAAGACCTCTCTTGGACGGGGGGCTGTACCTACTCGTCTCCTTCAATGCCTTACTACTTATATACGGATTTTCTACGGAAAAGTCAAGGAATTTTACCGTACACCGCCTCATCAATTAGGGCGTATCCGTTCTTTTCGTAAAAGCGGCGGGCCCCTTCATTGGCTCTGCCCGTTTCCAGGCGTATTTCACTGACCGGGACAGCCCTTGCCATTGCCTCTATCTCCCTCAAAAGACCGGTGGCGATGCCCCGTTTCCGGAAATCCGTCCTGACGAAGAGTTCCCCGATAACCATGACCGGCTCCTCATAGCAGAAAGAGGAGAGAAGGCAGGCGCAGAGAAAACCATAAAGGACACCCCTGCCGCCGGCGACGAGTACAATTTCACCGTGATTCTCCAGACTTAACCGGATCTCCTCCGGAGTCCTGACCACGCCGTTGAAGAGACGGTTCATCTCGGACAGCTGCTCCCCGTCCTCCGGAGACGCCCTCCTGATGCTCGACGGGGGATCATGCATTTTTCCCATGGCCCATTGTAACTCCGGACGGGGAAAAGGGCAATCAGCACAGGTTGCCGGGACTTGACTTGATGGGCCTTGGGATATGTAATAGAGGCAGAGGTGATTTTTGAAGATATCCACCAAGGGCAGGTACGGACTGGAAGCACTCGCCGACCTGGCTTTCCATTCGGAAGGAGAGCCGGTGAGCCTGCGGGAAGTGGCCCGGCGCTGTTCCCTCTCCCAAACCTATATTCTGCAGATATTCCTCATACTCAGAAGGGCGGGGTTCGTTAAAAGCATACGGGGAGTACAGGGGGGGTATGTGCTGGGCGCCCCTCCCGAAGGGATCCTCCTGCTGGATGTGCTGGAAGCCCTGGAGGGCCCCCTTGTCCCGGAGGACTTTCTCTCCGGCGACGGACAGGAAAGGGGCTTCTGGGAGGGACTGGCCTGTCATATGAAGGAGGCCCTGTCATCCTTGACCCTGGAGGACGTGCTGGAGTGCTGCCGCTCCCTGCCAGTCCGGGAGCCGGGCAGAATGGATTTCGTCATATGAAATTTTCCGCCCGGTCCCGTTACGGCCTCAGGGCCCTCATCGATCTTTCCCTCAACTCCCTGAACGGCCCGGTCACCCTGACCAGCATAGCGGAAAGGCAGGATATTCCGGAAAACTACCTGGAGCAGATTTTCTCATCCCTCAGGAAAGCCGGTCTCATCAGGAGCATCAAAGGGGCCCAGGGGGGGTATCAGCTCTCCCTGCCGGCGGAGAAGACCTCCGTCGGTGATGTGCTGAGGACTCTGGAAGGCTCTCTGGACCTTTTTGATGAGAATCCCACAGGGAACAGCCATATCCAGCAATGCCTCAAGGGGCTTCTCTGGGACAGAATGAACCGCGCCCTGGAGGAGTACGCCGACTCCCAGACCCTTCAGGACCTGATAGACGATTTCTACCGCCGGGGCACGAATGATTTCCTTATGTACGATATCTAGGGCAACCGATACACTAGTATATTGATAGCATTTGTTTTGTTTGTTAGGATGGCATCATGAGTGAGAAAAGAAAAATCCCCATGGATACCCTGCTGGTCCATGGCCAGAGTTCCTTTGAGGAGAGGACGGGAGCGGTAAGCGTGCCCATCTACCAGAGCGCCACCTTCCGCCATCCCGGGCTTCACGAGTCCACGGGCTACGATTACTCCCGCCTCAGGAATCCCACCCGGGATGAGCTGGAGAATACCATCGCCCTCCTGGAGGGGGGACGGAGGGGGTTCGCCTTTTCCAGCGGCATGGCCGCCGTCTCCGCCGCCCTCTCCCTCTTCGGCAGGGGGGACCACCTTATCGTCTCGGAGGATCTTTACGGCGGCACCTATCGGCTTTTTGAGGAATTCGGGAGAAAGAGCGGTCTGGAATTCTCCTATGTGGATACGGGGGACAGGTCGGAGGTGGAGAACTCCCTGAGGGAGAACAGCCGGGCCTTCTTTATCGAAACCCCCACCAATCCCCTCATGAAGATTACCGATCTGAAATACCTGTCCTCCCTGGCGAAGGACCGGAACATGCTCCTGATCGTGGACAACACCTTCCTCACCCCCTACCTCCAGAGACCCCTGGCCCTGGGAGCGGATATGGTGGTCCACAGCGGGACGAAGTATCTGGGCGGGCACAACGATACCCTGGCGGGGCTCCTGGTCATTAGGGGGGAGGATCTGGCCGAGCCCATGGAGCTCGTTCAGAAGACGACCGGCGCCGTTCTCTCCCCCTTCGACAGCTGGCTGATCCTGAGGGGCATGAAGACACTTGGGGTGCGGCTGGCGCGGCAGGAGGAGAACGCCCTGCGGATAGCCCGGTGGCTTGAAGGGGACAGCCGGGTGGACCGGGTCTTCTACCCCGGCCTTCCCGGTCACGATGGGTACGAACTGAACCGGTCCCAGGCGGACGGGGCTGGGGCCATGATATCCTTTTCGGTAAAAGACAGGGCTATGGTGGAGCGGATTCTCAGGAAAGTGGAGATTATCCTCTTCGCCGAAAGCCTGGGGGGGGTGGAAAGCCTCATCACCTACCCGGCGGTCCAGACCCACGCGGCCATCCCCGAAGAGATCAGAAACCGCTTGGGGGTCACCGATACCCTCCTGAGGCTCTCCGTGGGCATTGAAGCGGCGGAGGATCTCATCAGGGATCTGGACAGGGCCATGGGCTGAGGAAGACAGGCCCGGAGGCCCGTCTTCTCCTTTCCCTATTCGGGATTGAAAAGGGTCGTCGAAAGGTACCGCTCCCCCGTATCGGGAAGAAGGGCCACGATGATTTTCCCCTTGTTTTCCGGTTTACGGGCCAGCTTCGTCGCGGCGGCCACGGCGGCCCCCGAGGAGATACCCACCAGAATGCCCTCGGTCTTCGCCAGTTCCCGGGAGGTTTCGAAGGCTTCCTCGCTGGAAACCTTGACTATCTCGTCCACCACGGACCTGTCGAAATTGTCCGGAACGAATCCCGCTCCTATCCCCTGGATCTTATGGGGCCCCTTGGCTTCCCCGGAGAGCACCGCCGAGGTTTCCGGTTCCACCGCCGCCACCCGTATGGCCGGGTTATGGCTCTTCAGGGTGCCGCCTACTCCGGAAACGGTTCCACCCGTTCCCACCCCGGCCACGAAAATATCCAGTTTGCCCTCCGTATCCTCCCAGATCTCCCTGGCCGTGGTCACCCGGTGGATCTGGGGATTGGCGGGATTGGAGAACTGCTGGGGGATATAGGAGTTGGGGATCTCCGCGGCCAGTTCCTCCGCCCTGCGGATAGCCCCCCCCATACCCTCGGAGCCGGGGGTCAGGACCAGTTCCGCCCCCAGAGCCTTGAGAAGATTCCTCCGCTCCAGGCTCATGGAGTCGGGCATGGTCAGAATGAGCCTGTATCCCCGGGAAGCGGAGACGAAGGCCAGGGCGATGCCCGTATTGCCGCTGGTCGGCTCGATAATCACCGTGTCCTTGTTAATGAGCCCCTTCTCCTCCCCGTCCCGTATCATGGCGAAGCCGATCCGGTCTTTTACGCTGGAAGCGGGATTGAAGGACTCCAGCTTGACTATGATTCTCGCCCCGGCATTCTTGTCTTTGAGATACCCGGATAATTCCAGAAGGGGGGTGTTTCCGATAAGATCGGTTATGGATTTTGCTATTTTTGCCATTATGCAGCTCCTTTTTTCTATTCACATGTTTTCCGACTGTTTTAATCGTGTTTTTAATCTAGTACTTTACTAGTAATTTGTCAAGGGTTTCCTGAAAAATGTGAAAAACCGGTCAGAAAAAGTGAGTTGAGTTCCGGATTATCAGAGGAATTGCTGTATATTGATACACATCGGAAGGAAGGAATCTATAATGCATTTGCCTAAGAAAACGAATACCCTGCCCCTGGCGGCGGTCTGTCTGACCCTGAGCCTGATGTCATCCTGCACATCGATCACGAATAAACCCATAGAAGAGATTCGCCTGCTCTTTCCCGATCAGGACCGGCTGGACCTGATTCCGGAAAATACCTATCCCGTCAAGATGGAGGTGTCTCTGCAGAATTCCCGGCGGGTCATCACCATATTCGACCAGAGTGAGGTACTCCTCTCTTCCCGGGATGATGCGGTCACCCTGTATCCTCTCCCAAGCTACAGCGGCTCGGAGCTTCTTACGGATTTCCGCTTTTCCCTTCTTCAGGGCGGCGGACCTCCCATCTATACATTTCTCCTCACGGTCAGGGATAATCCCTACGGGGGAAACCGCTTTGACTTTCCCGTCCGCTGGGCCCTGGGCAACCGATTCCAGTTCCGGGGCAGGGCCGGGGAATCGGACAACAACTATCCGGGAGGGAACGGTGAGAACGGTCCGGTCATTGATGTGGAAGCCGCCCTTTACGATGTGGGAGGGACCTCCCTGGAAGGGACAGGAGAGTATATTCTTATCCATATCGGGGGAACCGATATCTATGCCCTTGCCGAAAGGGGAGAGGCCCCGTTTCTTATTACGGCGGTGGGGGGAGACGGGGGGCAAGGCTCGGACGGGGAATCCCGGGATTCATCGGACGGAAAGACCCCTGCCTATGGGGAGGATGGATACAACGGGGGCCACGG
>QKAI01000014.1 GCA_003246505.1 Spirochaetaceae bacterium
GGGGCGGACCGGCGGACCGAGGCCTACTCCAAGGGGATGATCATCCGCCTGAATCTCTGCCGGGCCCTGCTCCACGATCCGGAGATCCTCTTCCTGGACGAACCCACCTCGGGGCTGGACCCGGGGCTGGCCCGGAAGGTAAGTAACCTCATCGCCGAACAGCGGGAGAGGGGAAAGACGATCTTCCTGACCACCCACAGCATGGAGACGGCGGAGGAGCTCTGCGACTCCGTGGCCTTTCTGACGGAGGGGCGGATAGCCCTCTGCGACTCCCCGGTGAACATCAAGAACCGGGGGGGAGAGAAGGACGTGGCCCTCACCTGGGGGACCGAAGGGGACTACCGGGAGGAGATCCTCCCCCAGAGGGGCCTGCACCGCAACCCCCGCTTCCTGGAACTCATGGAGGGGGGCCAGGTCAAATCCCTCCACAGCCGGGAAACCACCCTGGAGGACATGTTCATCGCCCTGACCGGCCAGAGCCTGACCGGGGGGAACGCCCTATGAAGGAACAGCTGACCCGGGCCGCCGCCCTCCTGAGGCAGGAAGCGGGCCTGCAGAAAAGCCAGGGGATACTCTATCTCTACCTGCTCTTCGCCCTGCTCTATATCCTGCTCATAAGGGTATTGCCCCCATCCTGGCGGCAGGGGGTCGCGGCGGGACTTCTCCTCTCCGACCCCACGGTGCTGGGCTTCTTCTTCTCCGGCACCATACTCTTCCGGGAGCGGGAGCTCTTCCCCTCCCTCTTCGTCACCCCCCTCAAGCCGGGGCTTTTTCTGGCGGCGCGGGCCCTCTCCTTTCTGGTCCTCTCCCTACTCCTCAGCCTCCTCTTCCTGACCGGCGGCCTGGGTCTGAATTACCGCCCCGGCCCGGTCCTGCTGGGCCTGGTCCTGACGGCGCCCTTCTTCACCTTTTCCGGCATGTATCTCTCCTTCCGCTTCCGGGACGTCCTCTCCTACCTGATCGCCGGGGGCTTCCTCATGACCCTGTTCTTCCTGCCCCTCCTGGAACTGCTCCCCCAGTGGAGGATTCCCCTCTACCTGCCCACCCGCAGCTCCCTCTTCTTCTTCCGGCTGGCCCTGTTTCCCGAACCGGCGCAGGGCCTCTTCCCCGGGGATTACCTTCTCGCCGCCCTTATCGCGGCGGGGGAAACCGGGGCGGCCTATCTGCTGTGCCGGGGGGAACTGGTCCGCTTTACCGCGGGAAGGGGGCGGATATGATCTGCCCTGCCCTCCTTAAGCGGGACCTGAAAATGATCTTTCGGGACCCCATCATGTTTCTCATCCTCATGATCCCCTTCATCCTCGCCCTGCTGACCACCCTCTTCTACCGCTACGACCCCCTGAGCCTGCTCCCCTTTGAGACGGACGGAACCCTTATCGGCCTCATGCTGCGCAAAACCCTCCCCCTCTTCGGGGGGCTCTTCGGGGGGTGGATCACCGGATTCTGCCTTCTGGAGGAGAGGGAGGGGGAACTGGAGCCCCAGCTGAATGTGAGCCCCCTCACGCCCCGGTCGCGCCGGGAGACGAGGCTCCTTTTGACCCTCATAACCGGACTGGCCGTGAACGGACTGCTCTTCGCCGCGGACAGGGCCCTTTATAAAGAAAGGGCCGGCTCTCCCCTCTTCTTCGCCGGGGCGGCCCTTTCGGGCCCCTTCGTCATGTCCCTCATGGACAGGTGGGGCAGGAACCGGGTCCAGGGGCTCACCCTGGCCAAACTGAGTTCCCTCATCCTGGTGCCGCCCCTCCTCTCCCAGGGCCTGCCCTCCCTGCCCCGGCTGCCCCTTCTGATCCTCTCCCCCCTCACGGGGATAGTGGGGGAGGATCCGGTCCTGCTGCTGGCGGGCTGGCTGTTGCTCCCGGCCTATACCCTGGGGGTTATTCGGCTTTTCAGGAAAAGAAGAGTCTGACCGCCCCGGCCGCGGCGGCGATGATGATGATGAGGCGAAAGGGTTTTTCCGGAACCCGCCGCACCAGGGGGAGACCGGTGAAGGTTCCCAACAGGACGACGGGCATGAGACAGGCGGAGAGGGCCAGGGTGTCCCGGGTCAGGGAGTGCCAGACCAGGGTATGGACGGGGATCTTCAACAGGTTGACCACCAGGAAAAAGACCGCCCCCGTGCCGATGAATATCTCCTTGGGAAGGTTCAGGGCCAGGAGGTAGGCCGACATGATGGGCCCCGCCGCATTGCCCACCATGGTGGTCAGACCGCCCAGGAAGCCCCCGGTGCCGTGGGCCAGCCAGTGGTCGGGAAGGACCCAGCCGGAGTGGAAGACCTCCCGGTACACCATGAGGATAAGGCAGACCAGGACGAAAACGGCGATGAGCAGGGTAAAGACCCGGTCGTCCACCATGCGGCCTATGACCATGCCCGCGGCCAGTCCCGCCACGGCGGGGGGGAGCATCTTCCTCAGGTAGGAGAGCTCCGCCTTCTTGCGGTAGACGATCAGGGCGTAGAAATCCCCGGTCAGGAGCAGGGGCAGCAGCACCGAAGAGGAGGTTTTCCCCCCCAGGAGGGAGGCCACGAAGGGGATCAGCACGATGTTGACCCCCCGGAACCCGGCCTTGTTCAGCCCTATGAGATAGGCCCCCCCCACAAGGAGGAGCCAGTCGTTCCAGTGAAGGGACGAAATAAGGGTCAGGCGGCGGCGCCCTTTTCCAGGGCTTCGATGTTCCTGGCCACCACTTCCTCACCCTTGCGCCCGAAGATGAGGGAGACCGCCTTTTCCAGGGACTCCTTGCTCAGGGGGAGGAAGTTGGAAGCCCCGCCCACCATGATCATGTTCCCCGCCTTGGGATTGCCCACCTCCCGGGCCAGTTCCTTCGAATCGATCAGAACCGATTTGGGAAGGGACTTCACCTGCTCGAGGAGGCTCTCCTGGGCGGGATAGTCGGGAATATTGATGAAGGGCACCGAGGAGGTGACCACCACCCCCTCCGGCTTCAGATAGTCCGTGTAGCGCAGGGACTCCAGGGGCTCCATGGAAAGGATCATGTCCGCCCCCCCCTTGCTCACCAGGTCGGAGTAGATGGGGCTGTCGGAGATGCGCAGGTGGGACATGACCGCCCCGCCCCGCTGGGCCATGCCGTGAACCTCGGCCTGGCGGACCTGAAGGCCCTCCTCCTTGGCCGCCGTGGCGATGATCGCCGCCAGGGAGAGGACGCCCTGTCCCCCCACGCCGCTCAGAATAATATCGTATGTCATGCCTTGGCCCCCTTTTTCTTCCGGGCGTGCTCGATGCAGTCCCGGGCGGCGATGATGACCGAGGGGCCCTGGTAGGCCAGCTCTTTCTTCATCAGTTCCACGTTCTTCTCATGTTCCTTTTTATGGGTGAACACCACATGGAGGTGCTCCCTCTCTATGCCCAGGCCCAGGACGACCCCCTCCAGCCGGGAGGAGGGCAGAATGGTCTCCTGCCCCCCGGTCATGCCCACGGTCTCGTTGTCCACGATGACGATGGTCACCGGGGCCCGATGGGAGACGCAGTCCACCAGGCCGGTCATGCCCGAGTGGTAGAAGGTGCTGTCCCCGATGACGGCGCAGACCGCGGGATGGCCCGCCTCGGCGGCCCCCTTGGCGGCGGTGATGGAGGCCCCCATGCAGATGATGGTCTCGCAGGCCGAATAGGGGGGCAGGGCCCCCAGGGCGTAGCAGCCGATGTCGCTGGTGCAGATGCTCCGGTCAAAGGCTTTGCGGGCCTCGGTGATGAAGGAGTAGGTGTCCTCGTGGGGGCAGCCCTTGCAGAGCTGGGGGGGGCGGCGGGAGAGGGAGGGATCCACCTCCGCGGCGAAGGGCCGGGGCTCCAGCCCCAGCACGGGGCGGACATTGTCCGGATTCAGCTCCCCGGTCAGGGGCAGCTTCCCGTCCGCCTTCCCCAGGATCTCCACGCTCTGGGGCAGGATGCCCCGCAGAAAACGCTCGATGAAGGGAACCCCCTCCTCCATGATGATGATCCTGTCCACCGAGGCGGCCAGGGTGCGGATCTTCTCTTCCGGGTAGGGATAGAAACCCACGTGGAGATGGGAGAGGGGTCCGGAAATCTCCCTCCGGTTCTCCATAAAGTAGTTATAAGCCAGACCGGAGGTGATCACGCCGGTTTTGGCGCCCCCCTCCAGGATCAGGGGATTCATATCGGTCTCTTCGCTCCGGGCCTTGAAATCGGCCTGCCTTTCCATAAGACTGTCCCAGCGCCTCCGGGCGTTGGCGGGCAGAAGCATCCAGTTCATTTTGTTCGGAGCCTTGTCCAGGGCGTTCTGGGAGAGGGGCTCCTTCCTTATAATAGAGGCCCGGGAGTGGGAGAGGCGGGTCACCAGGCGGATCATGACGGGAACCCC